>NZ_JAUSTU010000005.1:0-224569 GCF_030813005.1 Anoxybacillus andreesenii | reverse complement strand
TATGCAGTTGGAGATGAAAAGGAACAAAAATTTGATTTTCTTATTCCATATGGTTCGTACATACAAGAAAAGACACGTAAATATAAGAATGATATAAAAAACGCAAAAAATTGGACTTATTTAGAACAAGATGATTGTTTCATTTGCCCTAGTGGAAGAAAAGTTACTTTTAGAAAATATCAAAACAAGAAAAATCGTTCCGGTTATGTACAAAGCTTTAAAATATATGAATGTGAAGATTGTACAGACTGTCCTTTAAAAGCACAATGTACAAAGGCTAAGGGGAACCGTCAGGTTCATTGGAATACAGTCTTCGAAGAAATGAAAGCGAAGGCAAAAACAGCCCTTGAATGTGAGGAAAAAGCCACTATCTACGCTCGACGCAAAATCGAAGTAGAAAGTGTGTTCGGTCACATCAAGGGCAATCGATCGTTCCGTAGATTTTCTCTACGGGGCCTCGACAAAGTGCATATCGAGTTTGGGATTGTGGCATTAGCCCACAACATCCTGAAAGTAGCAGGCATCCGCCAGCTACTTTCAGAAGATCCGAGGAAAAATATAAAAGCAAGTGGAGAAAAACAATCCGTTCTTCTCCACTTGCTTTATTTTAAGGACTTATCGGACATCCCCATTTTTAATGCAATTAGCTCTATAACGAGAAGGCTTCCTCGATTTCTTTTAGATTCCTCTTAGCTGCTAAAAGAATAAGCAGCTTAAGTCGGGCTTTTTGGCCATTAAGGCCATTTGAAAAAATGACACCCAGCTCCTTGAATTGTTTTCCCCCACCCAAATAAGCATAGGTGTCCTGGGCAATCCCATTGAAACAACGGGACACGAACACTACAGGAATGTCGTTTTGAATAAGTGCTTGAATTCCGGGAATCGTAGCCGGAGGCAAATTTCCTTGTCCGAGCGCTTCAATCACGATGCCATCACAAGGTAGCTCATTGATCGCATGCAGGAGAGTGGAATCCATTCCCGCATGTGCTTTAATAAGAACTACTCGTTTAGACACATCCTGTATATCATAATACTCTTTCCCTAATGGAATATGGTGAAAAATTACCCCCCTTTTAGTGACGATGCCGATCGGTCCATATTGTGGACTTTGAAAGGTAGATATATCGCTCGTATGGGTTTTGGTAACATTTTCCGCTGTATGGATCTCATCATTTAAAACAACTAAAACCCCTTTTTCCCTCGCTTCATCGCTAGCGGCTACTTTAATGGATGAAATGAGATTATACAGTCCGTCAGAACCTATTTCATTACTGGACCGCATAGCTCCCGTTACGACGATAGGAATGGAAGTTTGAACAGTTAAATCTAAGAAATAGGCTGTTTCTTCTAAAGTGTCCGTTCCATGGGTAATGACTACTCCTGATATCTGATTCACAGAGATTTTTTGTAAAATCAATTCCCTTAAATCAAGCATTTCTTTTGGTGTGATATGTGGAGAGGGCAAATTAAAAGGCTCTTCTATGATCAAATCGGCAAAATCAACTAATCCTTGCGTTTTGTCTGTGAGTGGATTTGAGCTGCTTGGTCTCACCGCACCGGTTGCTTCATCCTCACACATTGAAATTGTTCCCCCTGTATGGATGACGAGTATTTTTTTCTTCATAAAACTTTCCTCCGATTGCATTTCTGTCATTTTCAATCTCTATATTACATGATACGATTAAGATAGCTCTTTTCTCAAACTTTTTTTGATAAGTGGAGATAGCTTGTAGAAAAAAATCCTAGAGAAAGAAATGAGGACAGAGAATGCTCGGGATATTATCTGCTGGGATTGCCCCCGGATTAGCGTTATTAAGTTATTTCTATTTAAAAGATGAATACGATTCAGAGCCGATCTCAGTGGTCTTCAAAGCTTTTATCTATGGAGCACTGCTCGTTTTTCCACTCATGTTTATTCAGTATGTACTTGAAGCTGAACATGTGGTCCATTCAAACGTCATTCATGCCTTTTTTTCAATAAGTTTATTAGAAGAATTCTTTAAGTGGTTTATCATGTTTTATACGGTATACCAGCACGCGGAATTCGATGAGCCCTATGACGGAATCGTCTATGGGGCAGCGGTTTCTTTAGGTTTTGCGACAGTAGAAAATATTCTGTACTTACTGTCAAATGGCCTAGGATATGCTATAGGTCGAGCATTGCTACCTGTTTCAAGCCATGCCCTATTTGGTGTGATTATGGGATATTATTTTGGAAAAGGAAAATTCAGTCTTGTTTCCAACAAGAAATGGCTCGTTTACTCGCTGTTACTCCCTTTTTTACTCCATGGAATTTATGATTATATTCTCATTTCTATTGAGAACTGGCTCGTCTTTATTTTCCCTTTTATGATTTTTCTATGGTGGCTAGCTCTGAAAAAAGTAAAGGTTGCCCGTTCTCTACATTCGGAGACCCATCTCGAAGTGAATAAAACCCTCCCGTATTAGCCTGGGAGGGTTTTTTCATTGAAATGGATTCCGTTTTTTGAATAAAAACCCTCTTACTACAAAAAATAGGCTCAAGGTGTTATGTATTTCCTCGTGAGATACATTGCGAGACTTAATATAGTTGGAGGTGCATTCGTTGAAAAAGAATATAGTCATTGCAAAGGTAATTTTCGTGATGACCATTTGTATGATCTGTATCCCCTTAAGTCAGAATGAGGGAAAAGTAAAGGCATTCTCAAGTCAAGTCATTCAGCAGGGAGCGGTTGGTGATGATGTGATTGAACTTCAGTCACGGTTAAAATTTCTCGGCTTTTACCATGGCAAGATTGATGGTGTCTTTGGCTGGGGCACCTACTGGGCATTAAGAAATTTTCAGTATGAATTTGGATTGCCCATCGATGGATTAGCAGGCAATGATACAAAAAACAAATTAGTAAAAGCGACAAAAAATTATAAAGCAAATACCTCTTCCCAGAACCAACAAGCTTCGAAACCAAGTAGCCAGTCCCAGCCAAAGAAGGCGGCCACCAACGTCCCGAGTGGATTTTCTCAAAATGATATTCGGCTAATGGCCAATGCTGTACATGGTGAATCACGTGGAGAGCCTTATATTGGGCAGGTTGCGGTGGCAGCCGTGATTCTCAACCGTGTAGAGAGTGCAAGCTTTCCAAACACTGTTTCTGGCGTGATCTTTGAACCGCGTGCCTTTACGGCAGTGGCTGATGGTCAAATTTGGTTAACACCAAATGAGCAGTCTAAGAAAGCTGTTTTGGATGCGATCAACGGATGGGATCCAACTGGAGGATCGATTTATTACTTTAACCCGGATACGGCAACGAGCGGGTGGATTTGGTCAAGGCCGCAGGTGAAGCGAATTGGGAAGCATATATTCTGTAAATAAAGAGGTGATCAATTTTGATTAGAGGGATTCTAATTGGTGTTCTAGCTCTTGGAGTTGCTGGTACTGCCTTTTGGGGATATCAGGAGCATCGGGAAAAAAATGCGATCTTAATCAATGCGGAGAATAATTATCAAAGGGCCTTCCACGATTTAACCTATCAAATCGATTTGTTAAAGGACAAGATTGGCACGACCCTTGCAATGAATTCACGGAAATCGCTTTCTCCGGCACTTGCGGACGTCTGGAAATTAACCTCGGAGGCTCACAGCAATGTGGGACAGCTGCCTCTGACCTTATTACCTTTTAATAAGACAGAGGAGTTTCTATCAAAAATTGGCGACTTTAGCTACCGGACGGCTGTGCGAGATTTAGATAAGGAGCCATTATCGGATACAGAATATGATTCACTGAAGAAGCTCTACCAGCAATCTGGGGATATTCAACAAGAATTAAGAAAGGTTCAGCATGCGGTCTTGAACAACAATTTAAGATGGATGGATGTGGAGCTGGCATTGGCTTCTGATAAAGCTCCTCTAGACAACACCATTATTGACGGATTTAAGACCGTGGAAAAAACAGTCTCCAGCTACGGCGATACAGATTTCGGTCCAACCTTTGTAAGCATGCAAAATAAGGAAAGTAGCTATAAACATTTACAAGGAAAAGAAATTACGAAAAAAGAAGCTGCGAATATTGCCAAGAAATACTCTGGCTTTGGCAATAATGTAGATATACATGTGACTGAGAACGGAAAAGGGTCAGATGTCGGCTTTTACAGCATTTCGATTCAAGATAAAAAAACGAAGCAGGAAGCTAATATGGACCTCACAAAGAAAGGAGGCTACCCGATCTGGTTCATGCGCTCTAGAGATGTCAAAGAGCCGAAAATCAGTCTCAATGAGGCAGGAAATCAGGCTATCAAGTTCCTAAAGGATAATGGCTTCAAAAATCTTGATTTATTTGAAAGTGTTCAATATGATAACATGGGAGTTTTTACCTTTGTCACCCATGAAGACAATGTAAGAATTTATCCTGATGCGATCAATGTCAAGGTTGCTCTCGATAATGGCAATATTCTCGGGTTTTCGGCTGAGGAATATCTTCAATCCAATCATACAAGGAACATTCCGAAACCGACCAAAACGAAGGATGAGGTCCGAAAAGAAATTAATCCAAAGGTAAAAGTGATGGATGAACGCTTAAGCGTTATCGTCAATGATTTGAATCAAGAAGTACTATGCTATGAGTTTTTGGGAACCCTGGGTGATGACACGTACCGGATCTTTATCAATGCTGACACTGGGGTAGAAGAGAAGGTTGAGAAGCTGAAAAATGCTGAACCTATTTATGAGAATGTAGTTTAATATTTCATAGACATCATTCGAAGTTAAAAGAAGGGAGAAGCCTCTGTGCTTTTCCTTTTTTTTGTCATTGGAACTCAAAGCAGCAAAGGTGATGAAGGAGCTCAATCTACATGTAAATGCATCATTTAAGAATACTCCTTCACCAAAAGGAATTTCTAGATGATATAACCATTGTTGCAGCCACTATTTTTAGCAAACTACAACTTTTGTCATACATCTTGCGTACTTCTTTATTCTCATGTCATAATTAAAGTTAACTGCTAGGCCAAAGAGGATGTAGGGAAAGTGTGATTATGATGATGAAAATTGGAAGTCAGTTCATATTAGAAATTAAATATAGTGATAAATTCGAAAAGTTTAAGTGTAAACTCGTAGAAAGAAAAGGTCAATTTATCTATATTGATTATCCGATTAATATTGAGACGAAAAAAACTGCGTTCTTTATTGATGGGACACAGTTAAAATGCTCATTTGTTGCCCAGGACGGCTCTGTCTATTTATTCGAATCAGAAGTGGTCGGAAGGGTTAGGCAAAATATTCCGATGATCATTTTATCCTATCCTGGAGACGACCAGCTTATTAAAATTCAGAGACGTCAATATGTACGTGTGGAAACAGCCGTGGATGTTGCTGTACATCCGCTAAATAAGGAGTTTGCTCCCTTTGTTACAGTCACTTCAGATATTAGTGCTGGAGGGGCAGCCATTATTGCTCCCAACAGCTTGAAGCTTCAGCCCGGAAATCAGCTTCATGTTTGGCTAGTATTGCCGATGCATTCTGGTGAATACCACTATCTTAAATTCAATGCAAAGGTGATTCGAATCATCCCTTCAGATGATTTAAGAAATAAAGTTTCTCTGCAGTTTGCTGAAGTAAACGCACATGAAAGACAGATACTCCTCAGATTCTGTTTTGATCGTCAGGTCGTCATGAGAAAAAAAGGCTTGCTTGAGCAGGAATAACTTCACTTAAACACTCCAATAATGTAAATAAATAGACATTTATTTAATGGAGGATACATGAAAACGATCGAGAGAATCATTATGAAGTTGGTGATTATCCAGTTGTTATTTTTGCTTTTGGCTCAAATGCTCTTACATAAATGGGATTTGTTCCCGGAGTTAAAAGAAATTACTCAATATGAGGGAGTAACAGAAAATAATTTTTCTGAATTACTAGAGGTTTTTAATAGTGGTGACTGAAGCAGGAAAAACTGCTTCTTTTTTATTGATCATCATATTATCAAGAGGGAATGAAAAAATAAAAATAGTGATTATTTTTCTTAATAGGAACAAGTGGACATATGATAAAATAGAGTGAAAAGAAATTGAGAAAAAACTTGGGCTAGAGAGGTATTAAGGAGGAAATATGAAGAAAATTTCAATTGCGATAGATGGGCCAGCTGCAGCGGGAAAGAGTACTGTGGCAAAGATTGTAGCCAATAAATTAAATTACATATATGTCGATACAGGTGCAATGTATCGAGGTTTAACATTTCAAGCGATCGAAAGAGGGATTGACCTTCAGAATGAAGAATTATTAGGGCAGATGCTAAAAGAAACAGAAATTCTTCTTGAACCAACTGAGGATGGACAAAGGGTACTTGTCAACGGAAGGGATGTAACATCTGAAATTCGTGGTTCCGATGTCACGAATCATGTTTCAATTGTGGCAAAGCATAAGCTGATTCGTGAAGAGATGGTGAGAAGACAACAGCGGTTTGCATTAAACGGCGGTGTAGTCATGGATGGGAGAGATATTGGGACACATGTACTTCCCCATGCAGAAGTGAAGGTTTTTCTTCTGGCAAGTGTCGAGGAGAGAGCGCAAAGAAGGCATGCTGAGAATCTTGCAAAAGGATATCCATCGGATTTGGAGATCTTAAAAGCGGAGATTGCAGCAAGGGATAAGCTGGATTCAGAAAGGGAAGTGGCCCCATTAAAAAAGGCAGATGATGCCGTGGAAATCGATACCACAGCTTTGACGATTGATGAGGTGGTTGAAAAAATCATGGCCTTAGCAATGGAAAGGACGATATAGAATGTCATTTTATTCGTTTGCGAAAGCAGTTGTATATGGCGTGTTCAAGCCCATTTATCGAATGGAGGTAATCGGGAAAGAGAACATGCCGAAAGAGGGAGGGGTCCTTCTCTGTACAAATCATATCCATAATTTTGATCCCCCTATTGTTGGAATAGTTGCTCCTAGACCCGTTCATTTTATGGCAAAGGAAGAGCTTTTTTCCGTACCTATTCTAGGCCGTTTGGTTCCACATTTGAATGCTTTTCCTGTCAAGAGAGGAATGAGCGATAGGGAAGCGCTAAGAAAAGGACTAAAGGTCTTAAAGGATGGGCATGTGTTAGGGCTTTTTCCTGAAGGCACCCGAAGCAAAACCGGAGAGCTCGGGAAAGGGTTGGCAGGTGCAGGCTTCTTTGCATTAAGAACAGATGCTGCTGTCGTCCCTTGCGCAATCATTGGTCCATACAAGGCGTTCTCAAGGCTTAAGGTGGTATTTGGACATCCTATTGATATGAGTAGCTTACGTAACAACAAAGCATCTGCAGAAGAAACAACAGAAGTGATCATGAATGAAATTAGAAAGCTAATCGAGGCACATAAAAAATAGCCGAGGTCGTCTTTCTTGACAAAACGGTGCTTTTGTAAGAAGTTATAAGAAAAGCAAAATAATTGAAGTTAGACAACAAGGCAAAAGTCTAATTTTTTCCATTGAGAAAAAGTGATTTTTCATTACTATAAAACCTTTTAGGCAGTAGCGATTGGATTAAGGAGGATTACATATGTCTGAAGAGATGAATCAAGTTGAGGTTAAGAGCTTTGAAATTGGTGATAGTGTAACGGGTACCGTTACAAAGGTGGAAGAAAAGCAGGTTATCGTTGATATCGCAGATAGTAAGCTAGATGGGATTATCCCGATAAGTGAGCTTTCCAGCCTTCACATTGAAAAAGCAGGTGATGCTGTTGAGGAAGGTCAAAAGCTTGAATTAGAAGTATTAAAGGTAGAAGAGGATGCACTCATTCTTTCCAAAAGAAAAGTGGATGCCAAAAAAGCGTGGAGTGAGCTGCAGCAGAAATTTGAGTCAGGTGAAATCTTTGAAGCCGAAATCAAAGATGTTGTTAAAGGTGGATTGGTTGTTGATTTAGGTGTTCGTGGCTTTGTTCCGGCTTCTCTCGTTGAATCCCATTTCGTCGAGGATTTCTCCGAGTATAAAGGCAAGACGTTAACCTTCAAGATTGTCGAGCTTGATCAGGAAAAAAATCGACTGATCCTATCCCATCGAGCAGTCGTTGAGGAAGAAATGGGCAAGCAAAAGCATGCACTATTAGATTCGCTCCAGCCTGGTCAAATCCTTGAAGGAAAAGTGCAAAGATTAACGGACTTTGGTGCTTTTGTTGATATTGGTGGAATTGATGGGCTTGTTCATATTTCCCAATTATCCCATGAGCATGTTCAGAAACCATCAGATGTGGTAGAAGAAGGCCAAGAGGTGAAAGTAAAGGTACTGAATGTTGACAAGGAAAATGAAAGAATCTCCTTATCGATTAAAGAAACTTTACCTGGACCATGGGCTAGTCTTTCAGAGAAAGCTCCGAAAGGAACAGTCTTAGACGGTGTTGTGAAAAGACTCGTATCCTATGGTGCTTTTGTTGAGGTTTTCCCTGGAGTTGAGGGCTTGGTTCACATTTCCCAAATCTCACACAAACATATCGCAACCCCTCATGAGGTGTTAAAAGAAGGTCAGGAAATCAAGGTGAAGGTTCTAGATGTGAATGAGGAAGAAGGAAGACTTTCCTTAAGCATCAAGGAATTAGCGGAAAAGGAACCCGAAACGGTTGACTATGAGTTGCCAGAAGAGTCCAAAGGTTTCCAGCTTGGTGAAATGATTGGGGATCAGCTTAAGAATTTAAAGAACTAACGGTGATGACTGTGACGAGAGCTAAAAGAAAAACAGAGCATATTAGACATGCTTTAAAAACAGGTCAAAGCGGGCTTGCCGGCTTTGAAGAGATCGCTTTTGTCCACCAAAGCCTACCTGATTGTTCAGTGGAGCAGGTTGAATTAAGTACGAAGATTGGCGAACTTTCCTTAAGTTCGCCAATTTTTATCAATGCCATGACAGGTGGCGGTGGGGAAGCTACATATCAAATTAATCAAAAATTGGCCATTGTTGCTAAGGAGACGGAGATTCCAATTGCAGTCGGCTCACAAATGTCGGGTATTAAGAACCCATCTGAAAGGAATACCTACAAAATTGTGAGGACGGAAAACAAGCATGGAATGGTATGGGCTAACCTTGGTAGTGAGGCTACAGTAGAGCAAGCGAAAATAGCTGTGGACATGCTTGAAGCCAATGCTCTACAGATCCATTTGAACACGATCCAGGAGCTGACCATGCCAGAAGGGGATCGAGATTTTGCGGGAGCCCTTTCTCGTATCGAAACGATGATCAACAATCTGGACATCCCGGTTATTGTCAAAGAAGTTGGCTTTGGCATGGGTATGGAAACGGTGCAAAAGCTTGAATCTATCGGTGTCAAGGCGGTAGATGTAGGAGGCTTTGGCGGCACAAATTTTGCAAAAATTGAAAATGAAAGAAGGCAAAGACTGCTGTCGTTTTTTGATGCTTGGGGGATCCCAACTGCCATTTCTATTATCGAAGCTAAGGAGGCAGCACCCCATATCTCGATCATTGGATCGGGCGGAATACAGAGCAGCTTAGATATTGTCAAAGGGCTTTCTCTCGGTGCATCTGCGGCTGGAATGGCTGGCCGATTTTTAAAGATATTAGTCGATCAAGGGATTGATTCTCTTATTGAAGAAATTGAAGAAATGAAGAATGAGCTTCGCTACTTAATGACGGCTTTGGGGGCAAGGAAGATTGCTGATTTACAGCAAGTGCCTCTTGTCATTTCGGGTCAGTCCCATCACTGGCTTACGGAGCGGGGGATCGATACAAAAAAATACAGTAGAAGAAAACGATGAAAAAGCTCTCGCCAAGAGAGCTTTTTGTGTGCAAAAAATGTATGGCTTGTTGGTACTCTGAACAAACCCATTGCTTTATCTTATCGCTTATTATCATTCAGCTTTCTCGCTTCTTCAGGACTCGACATTTTCGTTGCACCAGGATAATGCAGAGCCTGATCCCGATCGGACTCCACTAATCTCTTTTTCTTTATCTTTCCTTCCTGACGATCTCTACCCATCTACTACTAACACCTCCTCCTTTTAACATTCTTCCGTTTATAAAAGATTATTCGCACGCCGATTAAAGTACATAGCAGAGAGCCATACTGGAAATAATAGGAGGTGTGAACGTGGAAGGGGTTATCTTTTATTGGCTTTTCTGGCTACTTTGGATCTACAGTACTTTTCTTATGAAAAAGGGGAAGGAGAGGCTAAAAGTATCGATCTGGCTGCTTCTTACCATGATATTCTCTATTCATTCATTGCAATTCTTCCATCTCCATATTTCGTTCTCAAGCTTGTTCATTCTAATGACGGTCTACTACCTGATAGGTAAACTTGATCGATGGCAGGGCATTTACACATTCATTTCATCTCTTATCATGCTGCTGTCTTACATGATTTTCTATTTATTTGAACTTTATGATCCGGTGTGGGTACTTTTTAATCGTTGTTTAATGCTTTCCTTTCTCTTAGTAAGTCTTGCGGTACTGCTTCATAAGGAGTTGAAGCTCCGTTTACTTGCAATCATATCAGGGGCAGCTCAAGGTGATTTTCTATATGGCATTTACTTGAGGAAATTTTCAATCGTATATCCCATTGGAATGCCTGCTTTTTTGGATGTTTTGGCTCTTTCTATCACCATTTTACTAGGGATAAATGGATTAAAGAAGCTTTCACTGACCATTGAAAATCATCTAAAACACCTAGAAAAGGAGAAGCAAAAATTATCATGAATGAGTATACATATCCCATTGTACTTGGAATCATCATCGGTACATCAACGAGAATTTACATGCTGCGAACGGATTATCGGCAATATCCGACCTATTTGCATGGGAAAATCATTCACATCGCACTGGGATTTATTGCTGCGGGACTCGGAACCCTTGCCGTTCCATCGATCCTCAAAGAAGATTTTACGGCAGTTACCTTCTTGACGATCGCGGCTTCACAGTTCCGGGAAGTGCGGAATATGGAAAGGAATACCTTAACAGAATTAGATTCTTTGGAGCTTGTTCCCCGTGGGAAGACCTATATAGAGGGGATTGCCATTGCATTTGAAAGTCGAAATTATTTAGTTATTTTTACATCTTTAGTAACGACATTGGGATACCTCCTTGCAAATATTTGGGTAGGATTGATTGCAGGGGTCATTGCTTTTTTTATTTCTAAAATACTAATGGCTGGTGGTAAGCTACAGGATATTGTCGATATTGAGTATGCTGAACCAAGATTCGAAGGAGCCGGTCTTTATGTAGACAATATTTACATTATGAATATTGGGCTGCCTGAGAGACGGGAAGAGGTATTGCGTTATGGGATGGGATTTATTCTCAAACCAAAGAATTTCGATGCCAGATCGACGATCGCCAATCTTGGTCAGCGTCAAGCGATTCTTCATGATGTTTCGACTGCCCTGGGTGTCTACCGTGATTCAGGAACTCCGGCTCTTGTACCTTTGGCGAAAAGGGACTTAGATGATGGTCGCATAGGGGTCTTTATTCTCCCGCAAGAAAGGGATGTAGAGAAAGCGATAGAAGTCATTGGCAAGGTACCAACCCTTGAGAATGCTATAAGAATGCCGACGGAAAGAAATGTAATGAAGAGGGAGAGCTAAACATTTATGGATATCGAAAAGTTTATTTTAGCTGCTGTTACGACTAATCCGAAAAAAGTTCCCAGTGGTGTAGCTGTATTTCATTGTGACACGAAGGAAGAGATGGACACGATTACAACGAATTTGGAAGCCATATTAGATGGGATTGCTCACGCCTTGAGTGAGGAAATTTACATTATTGTGAAGCATTAAAAGTGTGTTCCCCATCCAAAAGCTTGTAAGGTCAGGAGACATCTTCCCATTCATTCCAACCTTTTCATTGCGAGGAAGAATTCTCTCTGATAAGATAATGAAGTTAGACCCTTCTATGATGGAAGGGTTTCTTTTCTAAGTTCGATTGGTTAGCGATACCAGAAATTTTTTGATGAGTCAAAAAGGATAAAAGTTCTATTAGATAGAAAGGGTGATGTTCATGGTGAAACCAGTAGTAGCCATTGTTGGACGTCCAAATGTGGGGAAATCAACGATTTTTAACCGTATTGTTGGAGAACGAATTTCAATTGTAGAAGATATTCCAGGAGTAACAAGAGATCGGATATATAGCAGTGCCGAGTGGCTAAATCATGATTTTAATATTATCGATACAGGCGGGATAGATATTGGGGACGAGCCCTTTTTAGAGCAAATTCGCCAGCAAGCAGAAATTGCTATTGAAGAAGCAGATGTCATCATCTTTTTAACCAATGGTCGAGAAGGAGTGACCGCTGCTGATGAAGAGGTCGCCAAAATTTTGTATAAGGCGAAAAAACCTGTCGTCCTTGCCGTTAATAAGATTGATAATCCTGACATGAGGGAGCAAATTTACGACTTTTATGCCCTCGGATTTGGCGAGCCATTTCCGATCTCGGGAGCTCATGGGCTTGGTTTAGGTGATCTGCTTGATGAGGCCGCAAAGCACTTTCCGAAGGATACAGGCGAGCAATATGACCCCGATACGATCAAATTTTCACTGATTGGAAGGCCGAATGTCGGGAAATCCTCCCTTGTGAATGCCATCCTTGGCGAAGACCGGGTGATCGTGAGCAATATTGCTGGTACGACTCGTGACGCCATTGACTCGTTGGTAACGGTCAATGGTCAAAAGTATGTGATCATCGACACGGCGGGAATGAGGAAAAAAGGTAAGGTCTATGAAAGTACGGAAAAATATAGCGTTTTGCGGGCTTTAAGGGCGATTGAGCGTTCTGACGTGGTGTTAGTTGTCCTTGATGGAGAAGAGGGCATTATTGAGCAGGACAAAAAAATAGCTGGATATGCTCACGAGGCAGGACGAGCAGTTGTGATTGTTGTGAATAAATGGGATGCGGTTGAGAAAGATGAAAAGACGATGAAAGAATTTGAACAGAACATCAGGGACCATTTTCAGTATCTTGATTATGCCCCCATCGTTTTCCTATCAGCATTAACGAAGAAAAGGATTCATACGTTAATCCCGATGATTGATATGGCAAGTGAAAATCATGTGAAGCGTGTAGAGACGAGCGTGTTGAATGATGTGATCATGGATGCGGTTGCGATGAACCCAACACCTACGGATAAAGGGAAACGGTTGAAGATTTATTATACAACTCAAGTTTCTGTGGCTCCACCGACATTTGTCGTTTTTGTGAATGATCCAGAACTCATGCATTTTTCCTATCAAAGATTTTTGGCAAATAGAATTAGGGATGCATTTGGCTTTGAAGGAACTCCGATTAAAATCTTTGTGCGAGAAAGAAAGTAAAAAAGGGTGTGATTTTGTGGAAGGAAGAATAGAGAAAATCACAGTAGTTGGAGCTGGAAGCTGGGGAACGGCACTGGCAATGGTGCTTGCAGATAATGGACATGAGGTAAGGCTCTGGGGTCACAACCCGAAGCAAATTGATGATATTAATGAATATCATACAAATGAAAAGTATTTACCGGGAATTAGCTTGCCCAAGGGAATTATCGGCTTCAAGTCATTGGAGGATGCATTGACGAATATTGAGACAATTGTTATTGCTGTTCCAACGAAAGCAATAAGGGAAGTTCTAGGGAAAATCAAGGAATTTCAAAAGGAACCATTAACCATTGTCCATGTGAGTAAAGGGATAGAACCGGATACCCTATTAAGAATATCCGAAATGATCGAGGAGGAAATGCCAGACAACCTCCTTAGGAATGTCGTCGTTCTTTCCGGGCCCAGCCATGCCGAAGAGGTGAGCCGCCGTAATATCACGACTGTTACCGTTTCTTCCAAAAATATCGAAGCAGCTGAAAGAATTCAAGATTTGTTTATCAATTCATATTTTCGTGTATACACGAACAATGATGTCATCGGCGTTGAAATCGGCGGTGCCCTGAAAAATATCATTGCCCTGGCTGCTGGAATAACAGATGGTCTCGGTTACGGTGATAATGCAAAGGCGGCCTTGATGACTAGAGGCTTGGCTGAAATTGCTCGACTTGGAACAAAGATGGGTGCTAGTCCGCTAACCTTCTCTGGACTAACAGGAATTGGTGATTTAATTGTCACTTGTACGAGTGTCCATTCGCGAAATTGGCGGGCAGGAAACATGCTTGGAAAGGGATATAGGCTCCAAGAGGTGTTGGATAGTATGGGCATGGTTGTTGAGGGGGTAAGAACAACGAAGGCGGCTCATCAGCTTGCTGAGAGATACCAGGTGAAAATGCCGATTACACAGGCCCTTTATAATGTGCTTTTTAAGGATGCGAACCCGAAGGATGAGGTCGATTCATTAATGTCCCGTGTGAAGACCCATGAGATGGAGGATTTAGCAAACGTCCTATCGACGGATTCTATTGAATAGTCAAAGCCCTCTACATACCAATAAATTTTTGATAAATATAGGCTTTCGAGGATGCGGTTTGTTTTAGCCATGCATACAATGGGAGCGAAGCAAACTGGTGAAATGAACAGGGTGTTTGGTGTATTTAGTCGTGTGTGGCTAAGGTAAAGAGAAGCCCCCTCCTTTACCTTGGCCCTTTTTTATTATTCAATGGAATGATCTTATCCATTTTCGAATGTGATATAATACATTCGGAAAAGTAATGAACCGGTCTTTCAAAGGAGTTGAAAAAATGTCACCAGCAATGGTAAAAATGTGGATTTCCATCTCGTCGATGGGATTTATGTTTGTATCTATTATCTTGATCTATTTAAGCCGCTACAAACTAAAGAATAGGATTATTAAGTTTATCTCTGCCTTCATCGCTTATTCGTTACTCATTATTAGTGGGATCATTATCTTTTTGGTTGTAATGGGTGGTCCGACGGCAGATTAATGTTAAATATATAGAATAGAAGGATTGATACATATGAGTAAAGGGCTGCAAATCTTTCTTTTTTTATTGATTATGCCCGTCTTTTTAGCAGGCTGCGCATATCCTCAGGACAGATTGGCGCAAAATCAGATCCCTTATCAGGATCAGATACAAAGTGTTCAAGCTGCAGTGGAGCAGTTCCAAAAGGACAATGGTGGAATTTTGCCGATCAAAACAAAGGAAAATGACACACCTATTTATCAAAAGTATTTAATAGATTTTAAAAAACTAATTCCTGCTTACATGGCTGAGCCACCAGGCAATGCCTTCGAGTCTGGCGGAATCTTTCAGTACGTGCTTGTTAATGTTGAAAATAACCCAACTGTCAAAATATTTGACCTCAGGATTGCAGAAACCATTCGCGATATCAAGCTAAGAATTAAGATGCAGAAGTTCCCTCCCTATAAGGAACAATTGGCTGATCACGTGTTTTCACTAGATTTTGAGAAGCTGGGCTATAAGGAAGACCCGACTGTTACAAGCCCATTCACCAAACAGGAGCTACCATTTGTCATTACTGGCGATGGGGAGGTTTATGTGGATTATTTGAAGGATCTGTATCAAATTCTTCAGAAGGAAACACCAGATGTGAAGGCTGGTGATGATATAAGGGATATTCTTCATAAGGATTCCCCGTTCGTCCCTGCATACTCTTTGCCTTACACCATTGATGCTAAGACAAATGAACCGATCTTTCTTTCAAAAAGTGAATAAGTTTATTTCTTTTTCAAGGAGTCATAACCCTTTTTCTACGGAATATATTGTAGGAGAAGGGTTATTGTTTTTTTCTATACTTAAAGATGGGAAATTAAGAGCAAGAAAATAAAAAAATTGAAAGACTTTTGGATAAGGAGGTCAAAAAATTATCAAAACTGTCATAACGTTGTAGGACAACGTCATAAATATATATTGTCTAGTATTCGCAGAAAATCAAGGATATATATTATCCCACTTACTCATGATTTCAGGAGGGGATCACTTGGAAAAGGTAGATATTTTTAAGGATATTGCCGAGAGAACGGGCGGCGATATATATTTAGGAGTAGTTGGAGCAGTTCGCACAGGAAAATCCACTTTCATAAAAAAATTTATGGAACTTGTCGTTCTACCGAATATGAATAATGAAGCTGAACGGGCTCGTACCCAAGATGAACTGCCTCAAAGTGCTGCAGGGCGAACCATTATGACAACTGAGCCCAAATTTGTCCCAAATCAAGCAGCGTCCATCCATGTCAGCGAGGGGCTTGATGTCAATATTCGCTTAGTAGATTGCGTCGGCTACACGGTACCAGGTGCGAAGGGCTATGAGGATGAGAACGGTCCACGGATGATTAGCACTCCTTGGTATGAAGAGCCTATTCCGTTTCATGAGGCAGCGGAAATCGGAACAAGAAAGGTCATTCAGGAGCATTCAACAATCGGTGTCGTTGTGACAACGGATGGAACGATTGGAGAAATCCCGAGAGTAGATTATCTTGAAGCGGAAGAAAGAGTAATTGAAGAATTAAAAGAGGTTGGAAAGCCATTCATCATGGTGATTAATAGTGTCCAGCCACATCATCCGAATACAGAAGCGCTTCGCGCAGAGCTAGCTGAGAAATATGATATTCCTGTCCTTGCCATGAGTATCGAAAGCATGCGTGAGGGAGATGTCTTAAATGTTATGCGTGAAGCGCTGTACGAATTCCCTGTCCTTGAGGTCAATGTGAACCTCCCTAGCTGGGTGATGGTCTTGAAGGAGGACCATTGGCTAAGGGAGAGCTATCAGGAAGCTGTGAAGGAGACAGTGAAGGACATTAAGAGGCTTCGCGATGTCGATCGTGTGGTCCATCAATTCAGTGATTATGAATTCATTGATAATGCAAGCTTGGCTGGCATTGAAATGGGGCAAGGTGTGGCAGAAATTGACCTATATGCACCAGATGAGCTATATGACGATATTTTGAAAGAAATTGTTGGGGTTGAGATTCGGGGCAGGGATCACCTCCTTGAACTCATGCAGGATTTTGCCCATGCGAAGCGGGAGTATGACCAGATCTCTGAAGCCTTGAAGATGGTGAAGCAAACAGGCTATGGAATCGCTGCACCTACCCTCGCTGATATGAGCTTGGATGAACCGGAGATTATTCGACAAGGGGCGCGGTTTGGGGTGAGATTGAAGGCGGTAGCTCCATCGATCCATATGATCAAGGTCGATGTGGAATCCGAGTTCGCACCAATTATTGGAACAGAGAAGCAAAGTGAAGAATTAGTTCGCTACCTCATGCAAGACTTTGAGGATGATCCTTTATCTATCTGGAATTCGGACATCTTTGGTCGCAGCTTAAGCTCCATTGTTCGAGAAGGGATCCAAGCTAAGCTGTCATTAATGCCAGAGAATGCCCGCTACAAACTAAAAGAAACGCTCGAAAGAATTATCAATGAAGGCTCTGGCGGCCTAATTGCCATTATACTGTAAAAAAGAAGACTCCGTTTGGGGTCTTTCTTTTATTTAGGCTCATTTTCCAAACCGACAATTTACTGCTTCTTTTCATGATTTTTCGACAAATTTATATCAAAAAAGAAAAGATTACCATTAATTCGCTAAATTTTCTTGATAACAGGAATTGATTGTGATAATCTTTTAACAGAATTACTGTCGTAAGTGACTTGAAGCTTGATAAATAAAGGTTTTTTCTCGATCTTACGTATAGAATTCGGTAAATTTGTTTACAAATGAATGATAAGAACTTAAGTTTTACAGAATCAGTTCATTTTTTTTGGGAGGAGGTGAAAAGCATGAACAAGACAGAACTAGTAAATGCTGTTGCTGAAATGAGTGAGCTTTCAAAAAAGGATGCAACTAAAGCTGTTGATGCAGTTTTTGATTCAATTCTAAATGCTTTAAAAAATGGTGATAAAGTACAACTTATCGGTTTCGGAAACTTTGAGGTACGTGAGCGTGCAGCTCGTAAAGGTCGTAACCCTCAAACTGGTGAAGAGATTGAAATCTCTGCAAGCAAGGTACCAGCTTTCAAACCAGGCAAGGCGCTTAAAGATGCAGTAAAATAATTACATAAAAGTACTTTAAGCTTATAGTGTTGAAAAAGGCTCGCATTTATACATGTGGGCCTTTTTTATTTTTTTATTAAGTTCATCTATTTTGCCAGAGCATAGAGTTATGCTAAGATGTTGTTGTTATACTTATTTTCATATTATGAATGAGTTATATTGGGAGAGAGCATGTATGGTTAAGGAGGATATCAGAATGTCAAAGGTCAATCGTGCCCAAATTGAAGATGCGGTACGTTTAATATTAGAAGCAATTGGTGATGACCCAAATCGTGAGGGAGTCCTTGATACCCCAAAACGGGTGGCGAAGATGTATGAGGAAGTTTTTGAAGGGATGCATCAGGATCCGGGAGAGTACTTCGAAACAATCTTTAGCGAGGAGCATGAAGAGCTGGTCTTGGTGAAGGATATTCCGTTCTACTCGATGTGTGAACACCATCTTGTTCCGTTTTACGGGAAAGCCCATGTCGCATACATCCCTAGAAATGGAAGGGTCACCGGATTAAGTAAGCTAGCTAGAGCTGTTGAGGCTGTAGCGAAAAGGCCTCAGCTTCAAGAAAGAATCACATCAACCATTGCAGATGCGATGATGAACAAGCTTGAGCCTTATGGTGTCATGATTGTGGTGGAAGCTGAGCATATGTGCATGACAATGCGCGGTGTGAAAAAGCCTGGGTCAAAAACGGTTACAACGGCAGTCAGAGGTACATTGGCCGAGGACAGCCAGGCAAGAGCTGAAATTCTAACTCTCATTAAGCAATAATGCATTTTAAAGAATTGTGTGGAAATGAGGAACTTGTGGAATAAAGTGGTGCGGAAGATTTCATCGTCGTTTGAATAGAATAATGACAAATGGAGGAGAAGGATTCGAATGGAAAACAAGCCGACAGGAGAATACGTCTTGATCAAAGCCATTGAAGACGGGGTAAATGTGATTGGCCTAACAAGAGGAACCGATACTCGTTTTCATCATTCGGAAAAGCTTGACAAGGGTGAAGTCATGATTGCACAGTTTACTGAACATACCTCTGCCATAAAGGTAAGAGGTCATGCTAGGATTATGACTGCCTACGGTGAAATGGAAAGTGACTCTCGGGAAAAGTAAGGCAATACAAAATACAGAATTATTGATAAATTTATCTAATTAACCACGACAAGGAGCTTTTATGTTATAATTGTCGAAGCGTTCGTTTCGTTAACGGTAACGGGAACTTACATACTGAATTGAATCTTGGGGATACAAGGGTGATTACATGCATGACCTTCAAAAAAAGTTAGAATATTTGCGAGAACGATTGGAAGGAAAGATTAGTCATCCCTTCTTAACCCAAAATATAGAAGCACCACCTATAGATGAAGACAAGCTTTTTTTGCTTGTTGCCTTCTTAGATTATCTGAATCTGCCTTTGGAAAAAATAGAGCATTATGCGATTCCTACCATGCTTCTTCAGATTGCATTGGATACCCATGAAAAGGTAACAAATGATATGACGGGAAAGCAGAACATGAAGGAGAGACAGTTGACCGTATTAGCTGGTACTTATTATAGTGGGCTGTATTACAAGATTCTTGCAGATTATCAGGATATTGAAGTCATTCGCCTGCTTGCAGAAGCAATTGAAACGATTAATGACCATAAAATCATTGTCTATCAGCAGGAAATGAATGGAATTGAGAAATTAATGGAAAGTATCGAAAATATCGAGGCCACATTATTTAAGGAGATCTCGAAACATTTACATGCAATGGCATGGGGTGAGCTATTTTCTGATTTCCTTTTAATTAAGCGTTTATATAAGGAAAAGGAATTATTTCTTCGCTCACAATCGTCTGTTGTCTTTGAGGCTTTAAAGAAATTGGTTTTTCCAAAGCATGAAGGGTCCATCAAAAATCTTTCTCTGGAGCAACAGAACTATTTGATTCATATTTGCGATAAGTATATTCATTTTTCAAAAGAACAATTATTAAAAGTAAAGTCTAAACTCCCGCTCTTAAATAAGGCTATCGATGGGAAAATTGATTATTTACTAAATCAACATCAACCAATGGCTAAATCGCTTGTGGAAGAAGGGTAATTATTATGGTTCAGTCTAAAGAACAACGCGTTCATGGCGTATTTGAAAAAATTTCTGAAAACTATGATAAGATGAATTCTGTCATAAGCTTCCAACAGCATAAAAGATGGCGAGAAGACACGATGAAGCGGATGAATGTCCAGCCCGGGACTAAGGCGCTTGACGTTTGTTGTGGAACGGCTGATTGGACGATTGCCATGGCCGAAAAAGTTGGGAAAACAGGAGAAGTAGTTGGTCTCGATTTCAGCAAGAATATGCTAAAGGTCGGAGAAGAAAAGGTAAAGAGCATGAACTTAGAGCAGGTTCAATTAATCCATGGGAATGCCATGGAGCTTCCTTTTCCTGATCATACCTTTGATTATGTCACCATCGGCTTTGGTCTAAGAAACGTTCCTGATTATCTCCAGGTTTTAAAAGAGATGAATCGTGTTTTGAAGCCTGGTGGAATCGGTGTTTGCTTGGAGACCTCTCAACCTACTTTGTTTGGCTACCGGCAGCTGTTCTTTTTTTATTTTCGCTTTATTATGCCCTTGTTTGGAAAGCTCTTTGCCAAAAGCTATAATGAATATGCTTGGCTTCACGAGTCGGCAAGAGATTTTCCGGGAATGAGAGAACTTGTCAAGCTGTTTGAAACAGCAGGATTCAAGCGGGTAACCTATAAACCATACAGTGGTGGAGCCGCGGCAGTTCATATTGGTTATAAAGAGTAAGGCTTTTTTCTCAAAGAAAACAAACCAAAGTGGTTTTAATTTATTTGTACGAAGCTGGTGAAGTTCCATGAAGCTAAAGATGGTGTACTCATTTTTGAATGCGGATTTAAATTTAATTGAAGAGACCTTAGAAGAGACGGTGCAGGGTGAATCACCTTTGTTGCAGCAAGCTTCTTTGCATTTGCTGCAGGCAGGTGGTAAACGAATTCGCCCCGTTTTTGTTTTGCTTTCGGGCAAATTTGGTGATTATGACATCCGGGTCATTAAGGATGTGGCGGTCGCTTTAGAGCTCATTCACATGGCGTCACTCGTTCATGATGATGTGATTGATGATGCGGATATCAGACGTGGAAGACCGACGATTAAGAATAAGTGGGACAACCGTTTTGCCATGTATTCTGGCGATTTTATTTTTGCCAAATCGCTGGAGTTGATGTCACATATTAAGAATCCTCTGGCCCATCAGATTTTGTCAAAGACCATTGTAGAACTCTGCATTGGTGAGATCGAGCAAATTAAGGACAAGTATCGTTTTGAACAGAGCCTTCGCGATTATTTGTTGCGGATCAAAAGGAAGACTGCGCTTTTGATCGCTACAAGCTGTCAATTAGGGGCGATCGCTGCTGGGGTTGACGAACAAGTACATAGGAAGCTTTATCGATTCGGTTATTATGTGGGGATGAGCTATCAAATCATTGACGATATATTAGATTTCACCGGTACGGAAGAGGAATTGGGAAAGCCGGCCGGGGGAGATCTGCTGCAAGGAAATATTACCCTTCCCGTCCTATACGCAATGGAGGATGAGAGATTGCGTTCCGAAATTGTCACTGTTCATGAACAAATGAGCCAGGTAGAAATCGCAAGAATCACTGACCTCGTTAAACAGTCCGGAGCTATTGATAAGGCTTTTCAAATCAGCGATCGTTATTTGCAAAAAGCCCTCACTATTTTGGAGGAGCTTCCAAATAATCGGTCGAAAAAGACACTCAGAGACATTGCTCGTTATATCGGAAAACGAAAGAATTAGAGCGTTTCCATAAGCTCTGTTGCTAATATTCGAAAAAAATGGTAATATTTTTCGTGGACTCTGAATTTTTCTAGTCCCACTATACATACGAATTTTAGGAGTGGAGTTTATGGAAAAGACTTTTTTAATGGTTAAGCCTGATGGTGTTCAGCGCAATTTAATCGGTGAAATTGTTTCCCGTTTTGAGAAAAAAGGATTTCAGTTGGTTGGCGCAAAGCTTATGAGCATTCCACAAGAGCTTGCAGAAAAGCATTATGGTGAGCATAAGGAACGTCCATTCTTTGGCGAATTGGTTGAATTTATCACATCTGGTCCTGTATTTGCTATGGTTTGGGAAGGCGAGAATGTGATTGCTACAGCACGTACAATGATGGGCGCAACAAATCCAAAGGATTCACTACCAGGTACGATCCGCGGAGACTTTGCTGCAACTGTTGGAAAGAATATCATTCATGGCTCTGACTCACCTGAAAGTGCAGAGCGAGAAATCGGTCTTTTCTTCAAGGAAGAAGAGCTAGTGTCTTACTCAAAATTAATCGCTGAGTGGATTTATTAATTTAGACTATTCAGTGTTGATTCCAGCCTTATGTGTATGGCGTGAACGGGTTTTGCTCGGCACGAGCAGCTTAGTAAACCCATACATATAAGGAGGAATAAGAAGCGACACTAAAGTTTAATGGGCCATTATCAGGAAAGAAAGCGCTTGTACAATGCTACAGGCGCTTTTCTAATTTTTTGTGAAATCCACTCTATTTTTATCGTTTTCCGCTATACTTATGGTGAGCAAATGTTTATGCAGAACTTATAGGGAGAAGAGAAATGGCACAGGATTACGAACAATTTATTGCAAATATTAAGAAAAAGACGGGAATTGATCTTTCTTTATACAAGGAAGCGCAGATGAAAAGACGGCTCACATCGCTTTATGAAAAAAGGGGATACCGTTCTTTTCAAGATTACTTCATAGCGATTAGTCAGGATAGGAAGCTATTAGAGGAATTCCTTGATCGAATGACCATTAATGTTTCCGAATTTTATCGGAACGGGAAAAGATGGGAAGTGCTTGAGAAAAAGCTCTTACCAAAAATATTAGAAAGAAATAGTCGTCCAAAAATATGGAGTGCTGCCTGCTCAACAGGTGAAGAGCCCTATACTCTTGCCATGATTATGTCTAAATTTATGCCCCTTTCTCAAGTTCAAATATTGGCGACAGATTTAGATGAAAATGTCATTGCTAGAGCAAAAGTTGGCCTCTATCCAGAAAGATCTTTAAATGAGGTACCTGATGACATGAAAAGGAAGTACTTCACAAAGGATGGAAGCTTTTTTAAGATTGCTGATGAAATTAAGAGGACGGTGACCTTTAAGAAGCAAAATCTTTTAGCGGATCCCTTTGGTGGGCCCTATGACTTAATCGTTTGCCGCAATGTTTTGATTTATTTTACAGAGGATGCAAAGGACATTCTCTACAAAAAGTTCAGTGCGGCGCTAAGGCCGGATGGAATCTTTTTTGTAGGAAGCACAGAACAGATTTTTAATCCGGGATTATACGATTTTGAGACGGAGGATACTTTTTTTTATAGGAAGAAATAGGGAGCCAATAAGGCTCTTTTTTTGTTTTTGAGATATAATAGAAGAATCATAATTTGGCACCGAAAAAAATCATTATTTAAAATTTTTTGCTATTTTTATTTTTGTCGGTATGTTATATTGGTACATAATCCTTTAATGAGTTGAAGGAGGAAAGAAAAATGAGATATTTAACAGCGGGAGAGTCACATGGACCGCAATTAACAACGATTATTGAAGGTTTGCCAGCGGGTATGCCCCTTTTAGCGGAGGATGTTAATAAAGAGTTAGAGCGACGTCAAAAAGGGCATGGGCGTGGAAGAAGAATGCAGATTGAGAAGGACACGGTCCAAATTGCTAGTGGGGTCAGACATGGCTATACCCTAGGATCACCGGTCGCCCTTGTCGTCCAGAATGATGATTGGAAGCATTGGACAAAAATTATGGGGCAAGAACCGTTGGAGCTTACTGAAGGGGAAGAAGTAAAACGACAAATTACTCGTCCCCGTCCAGGTCATGCTGACTTAAATGGAGGCATAAAGTACGGACATCGTGATCTGCGCAATGTTTTGGAGCGTTCTTCGGCTCGTGAAACGACGGTTAGAGTGGCAGCTGGTGCCGTAGCGAAGAAGCTTTTGTCAACACTTGGAATAGAGGTAGCCTCCCATGTTGTAGAAATTGGTGGGATTAGAAGCAAGGTCCAAAATTATGAATCAATAAACTCATTAAAGGAAATTACGGAAAATTCACCTGTGCGGTGCTTAGACCCGCAAGCTGAAAAAGAAATGATGAAAGCGATAGATGAAGCAAAGGAAAACGGGGATTCAATCGGTGGAATCGTGGAAGTAATTGTGGAAGGAATGCCTTCAGGAGTGGGCTCATATGTTCATTATGATCGGAAGCTAGATGCCAAGCTTGCTGCTGCGATTGTCAGTATCAATGCCTTCAAGGGTGTGGAATTTGGCATTGGTTTTGAGGCTGCGAGGAAACCTGGTAGTGAGGTTCACGATGAAATTTCCTGGAGTGAAGAGAAGGGATATACCCGAGATTCTAATCGCCTAGGTGGCTTTGAAGGTGGAATGACGACAGGGATGCCAATTGTGATTCGTGGCGTGATGAAGCCGATTCCAACCCTTTATAAGCCCCTTCAAAGCGTTGATATTGAAACGAAAGAGCCATTCACGGCGAGTATCGAGAGATCGGATAGCTGTGCAGTTCCCGCCGCCGCTGTCGTAGCGGAGAATGTAGTTGCATGGGAAATCGCCGCTGCGATCGTCGAGCAATTTTATTCCGATCGCCTTGATACCCTAATCGAAACAGTGGAGAAACAACGTGAATATGCGAGGGATTTCTAATGGAAGAAATAATCATCCACACCTCCTCCAAGGATTATCCTGTGTTTGTTGGTTCGGGTGTAATAGAGGAATTACCAGCGTTTATTAAGGAGCGATTCCCTTCTGTTACAACGATTCTTATCATGACGGATCAAAATGTCGGAGAGAGATACCTATCTTTGTTGATGGGTATCCTCTCTAATTTTAATCGCACACATTTTATCGTTCCAAATGGGGAAAGTGCCAAGACCTTTGAGGTCTATCATAAATGTCTCACGTACTGTTTGGAGCAAAAGCTCGATCGAAAATCCCTCATCCTCTCTTTTGGTGGTGGGGCGGTTGGGGATTTAAGCGGATTCGTAGCTGCTACTTTCATGCGCGGAATTCCATTTATCCAGCTTCCCACGACGATATTGGCCCATGATAGCGCAGTTGGAGGAAAGGTCGCAATTAATCACCCACTTGGAAAAAATATGATTGGTGCTTTCTATCAGCCTGAGGCTGTGTTCTATGATCTAAGCTTTTTATCCACTCTCCCCCAAAATGAGAGACGCTCAGGATTTGCAGAAGTGATTAAGCACGGGCTTATCCATGATCAGAAGTTTTTTGACTGGTTGCTTGAAAATATAACGGATTTACATCATTTAACGACAGAACAGTTAGGGTACATGTTGGAAATAGGAATCCGAATCAAGGGTGCCATCGTTTCTGAGGATGAAAAGGAAGTGGGGGTTCGCTCCTATTTGAACTTTGGCCATACACTGGGCCATGCGATTGAAGGGGAAGCGGGCTATGGACAAATCACCCACGGAGAAGCAGTGATGATCGGAATGCTGTTTGCCCTTCGATTGAGCAAAGAAATCCTTGATCTTTCCTTTAATATGGAACCATTTGAAAGCTGGCTAACGAAGCTTGGGTATAGGATAGAAATCCCTAACGAGTTAGATCCAAACCGTCTGGTTGCCAGGATGAAGCAGGATAAGAAATCGGTAGGTGGAGAGATTCAATTTGTTTTATTAGATCGTGTTGGCTCACCAGTTTTAAAGAAAATATCAGATGATTTCTTACTACAGCAAATAAGTGCATATAAAGAAGAGGTGAGATGAGATGCTAAGAGGGGTAAGGGGAGCAATCACGATTGAAAACAATTTAGAAGCTGAAATCGTCGCAGCGACAGAAAGATTAATGCGAGAACTCATTGCAAGGAATGATATCGTCCCAGAGGATGTAGCTTCTGTGTTCATTTCTACCACGGTAGAAATTGATGCTGTTTTCCCAGCAAAGGCCTTGAGATTACTTGAAGGATGGACCCATGTCCCTGTAATGTGCATGAGAGAGATTCCGGTGACTGGCTCATTAGAGAAATGCATTCGGGTCATGGTCCATTTGAATACAGATAAGAAACAAACCGAGATAAATCATGTTTATTTGGAGCGGGCCGTCATTTTAAGACCTGATTTAAATGCGTAATTTCAATGTCAACAAAAATTTTGATAAAAAGTGGTGAAACCGATGAGATGGAAAGAAGAAATTCTGGAACTAGCTCCTTATCAGCCTGGAAAATCGATAGATGAAGTCAAAAGACAGTATGGCTTGGATCATATTGTCAAACTTGCTTCTAACGAAAACCCTTTTGGCTGCTCACAAAAAGCGCTTAATGCCATTCGAGATTACGAATCTTCTCTAGCGTTATATCCTGACGGCTATGCGACAGACATTCGCACGAGTCTATCTGAATTTCTTGGCGTCGAGCTAAATCAATTGATTTTTGGAAATGGTTCTGATGAAAACATCCAAATAATTTCACGTGCCCTATTGCGTTCTGGCTATAATACCGTCATGGCTTCTCCAACCTTTTCCCAATATAAGCATAATGCCATTATTGAAGGAGCAGAGGTAAGAGAGGTCCCGCTTGTAAGTGGGGAGCATGATCTTGAGGGCATGTTAGCTGCAATTGATGACAAAACGAATATTGTTTGGCTATGTAGCCCGAATAATCCAACAGGTACATATATTCCCGAAAAAGATTTAATTAGTTTCCTAGAAAGAGTACCAAAGGAAACGCTTGTTGTTCTTGATGAGGCCTATTATGAATATGTCGTGGCCGAGGATTACCATCAGTCCATTGATCTCGTAAAACAATACGAGAATCTCATCGTTCTAAGAACATTTTCCAAAATCTATGGCTTGGCCAGCCAGCGTATTGGCTATGGAATTAGCAATGAGAAGGTTATCCGTACGCTTGAGCCGGTAAGACAGCCCTTTAATACGAGCACTTTTGCGCAAATAGCTGCTATTTCTGCTCTTCTAGATCAGGAATATGTAGTAGAGTGTAGGCAAAGAAACCGCGAAGGCTTAGAGCAGTTTTATCAATTTTGTGATAAGCACCAATTATCCTACATGAAGTCACAAACGAATTTTATTCTGATCGATTTCAAAGTGGACGGAAATGAAGTCTTTCAATATTTACTAGAAAGAGGATATATTGTACGGTCAGGCAGTGGGCTTGGCTTCCCGACCTCAGTCCGCATTACGATAGGCTCGAAGGAGCAGAACATTGGAGTGCAACAAGTGATTGAGCAATTTGTCAATGAGCGAAAGAACAAAGCAGCCCTTTCGAATCATTAGTTCCTATCAAGAAAGCAGGTGATCCCTTGAAAGGTCATGTATTTGTCATTGGGCTTGGACTCATCGGGGGTTCATTGGCTCTATGTATCAAGAAAGAACACCCAGAAGCGACATTGGTTGGCTATGATCTCAATGAAAAGCAATGTAAACTTGGAAAAATGCTTGGTGTCGTTGATGAAATCGCAGATAGCATTGAAAGTGGAGCTGTACATGCTGATTTAATTGTGATTGCAACTCCTGTAAAGGAAGTGGAACGGCTGATCGAGCTTCTCTGTGACCTCCCGTTAAAAGAAAAGGTCATTATTACCGATGCAGGGAGCACGAAAACAGAAATCGTGAAGAAAGCAGCCTGCCTGAAGGAGAAGGGGTATACGTTTATCGGTGGTCATCCAATGGCAGGTTCTCATAAAAGTGGAGTGACTGCGGCAAAGCCGATATTATTCGAAAATGCCTTCTATTTATTAACCCCTGAGCCAGATACAAAGCAAGAAGCAGTGGAAACTCTTCAACTTTGGCTCAAGGGGACAAAGGCGAAGTTTTTGAAGGTTTTGCCTAGTGAGCATGATTATTTGACGGGGGTCATCAGCCATTTCCCACATGTGATTGCGGCATCCCTCGTTCACCAGGCTGAAAAAACGAGCCAAACTCAAAATCTTGTCACGAGGCTTGCTGCAGGGGGATTCCGGGATATTACTCGAATCGCCTCAAGCAACCCGACGATGTGGAGAGATATCTCCTTACATAATAAGAATGTCCTATTAACGCTTTTAAATGAATGGAAGGAAGAGATGGAGAGTATCTCGCAAATGCTGATTGAAGAGAATGAGGAGGCACTCTATCAATATTTCTATCAAGCGAAGAAATTCCGTGATGAAATGCCAATCAAGGAGAAAGGTGCTATTCCAGCATTCTACGATTTATTTGTGGATATTCCCGATTATCCTGGTGTAGTTTCCGAGATCACAGGATACTTGGCCCAGGAAAACATAAGCTTAACCAATATTAGGATTCGTGAAACACGTGAAGGAATTTACGGGGCTCTAGTCATTAGCTTTCAAACAGAAGAGGATCGGGAAAAAGCGGAAAGCTGTATAAAGAGATTTACCAATTTTGAAACTTCGATAGGGTTATAAGGAGGTGATGTCATGAATACTACATCATTAACCGTTCATGTTAATAGACTTACTGGAGAAATTCATATTCCTGGTGATAAGTCCATTTCCCATCGCTCGATTATGTTCGGTGCCATTGCAGAAGGAACAACAACCATCACGAATTTCCTGACAGGCGATGACTGTCTGAGTACGATTTCTTGCTTTCAAAAGCTTGGTGTCGAAATCATACAGGATCATGAAAAAGTGACAATCCATGGCACTGGATTTGAAGGCCTTCAAGAACCAAGTGAAATTCTTGACGTCGGAAATTCAGGAACAACAATTCGTCTCATGATGGGTATATTGGCAGGTCGACCATTTTTTTCTACGCTGATCGGGGACGACTCCATTGCCAAAAGACCGATGACGAGAGTGACTAAGCCTCTTAAAGCTCTAGGAGCCGGTATTGATGGGCGAAGTGGTGGAGAATATACTCCGATCTCGATTCGGGGAGGCAGTCTTAAAGGGATTGAATATCAAGTGCCTGTAGCCAGTGCACAGGTTAAATCGGCTATTTTGCTTGCTGGACTTCAAGCGGGAGGCACAACGAAGGTCATAGAAACGGCAAAGACAAGAGACCACACAGAAAGAATGATTCAGCATTTTGGCGGTGCTGTAGAGGTTGATGGGCTATCCGTCTCTGTTCAGGGTGGACAACAATTGAAAGCTGCTGATGTGCATGTTCCTGGTGATATTTCCTCTGCGGCCTTCTTCCTCGTTGCCGGAGCGATCGTTCCAAATAGCGAGATCATCTTGAGAAATGTAGGACTGAATCCGTCTAGAACAGGAATCATTGATGTAATGAAAGAGATGGGGGCCGATCTAGAGATTTTCAATGAGGATCTTGCCGCCTTTGAACCCGTTGGGGATATGAGGATTAAAACCTCATCTCTAAAGGGAATGACCATTGGTGGAGACTTGATTCCAAGACTAATTGATGAAATTCCTGTCATCGCACTGCTGGCGACACAAGCTGAGGGAGTTACAGTCATCAAGGATGCCGAGGAGCTCAAGGTAAAGGAGACCAACCGCATTGATACCGTTGTTCACGAGCTTGCGAAGCTGGGAGCAAGGATTGAAGCCACTAATGATGGAATGATCATTCATGGGCGAACTAATTTGTCCGGTGGAATTGTAGATAGCTATGGAGATCATCGTATCGGTATGATGCTAGCGATTGCGGCATTGATTTGTGAAAAAGAAGTCAACCTTGTGGATGCCGGTGCCATTTCCGTATCCTATCCCAACTTTTTCTCTCATTTAGAAAACCTATTATCGTAAACTCTTCCATGCTGTAGTCATCTGCAGCATGTTTTTTTTGCATATTTATTTTTGCTCCAGCATAGCTTGTCATAAGACCGTTTGAAAAGGGTGGTTTGATGGCGTATATCATCGAGAATGCCAATGTATTGAAGGAGTCTGGACTGAAACAGCTCTCTCTCTTGATTAAGGATGAGAGAATACATTCAATAAGGCCCTCCTTCAAGAAATTCTCCTATATGAGATTGAATGCAGAGAGCTATGTAATGACCCCTTCCCATATTATCTATTGTCCAGAAATCCCAGTTGATACTTCCTTTCCGAATATGAAGCAGTTTTTTATTGATACGTTCATCGTTAGAGGATGTACGATGTTTCTTACCAACACAACTATTGAAAAAGAGCATTTATTAAAAAAATCCTTGCAGCAAATCAAGAGAAATCTTCTTAACAGTCCCATTGATTTTACAATTGGCGTCAGAATCTCTCCCTCATTATTAACCCCAAATTTTATAAGAAAATGTAAGAAGGAGAAAATTCCAGCAATATTTGTCGAAATCGATTCAAAAAGTAGGCTAGATCTTATCCCTTGGGGATGGATTAGAGAGGCGATGTTCCCCTACAATAGCCCGCTCATCCCAATTTTCTTAGATGAACGGGAGAGACAGAGAAAAAGTGCTCAAATGAGGTGGACAAGCATCATGAATATGGAGAAAATCCCTTCTATCGAGCATGAACTGAAGGCTAAAGAGCCAATTTCCCGAACGAATCTAAGTAAAATGGGAATATATCCAAAGAGGTTAGGCATTCATCAGGGTGGGGAGGTCAGTTATAATTTCTATTTGAAAGCTGATGATATGATGGAAATAGAAGAAAGCAAGCTCTTTCAAGAATATTTGGAAAGATTGGTGGTAGCTGTTCATCGAGGTAAGGTCATAAAAGCGGGTGCTAATGTTTTCTTCCGTCCTGGCTTTGGTGAGCATGTGATTGTTGACAAACCCTCATTTTTTTACATGGAATGAAACCCTTATATTATGAAGCTTCCCCTTTTTCTATTATAATGATAGGTACGAATAGATAGGGAAAGGAATAAAGAATGGACAAAATAAATAATATCATCACATTATTAGAGAATGGTCAGCATGAAGAGGCGTTCCAAGGCTATACACAAATTCTTGCAGATGGCACCAATGATGAACGATTCATTCTCGCTGAGGAATTGTTTCAATATGGCTTTCTCGAAGAAGCGAAGAAGCTTTTTGAAAGATTGCTTGAAGCATATCCCAAGGAAGGGGAGATTCTTGTTTCCCTTGCCGAAATTTTTGTGGAGCAGGGTGAGGAAGATGAGGCTCTCGAACTATTAAGCAAAATAAGGGAAGATGACCCGACTTATCCACAAAGTCTGTTATTGCAAGCGGATCTATATTTAATGGAGGGACTGTTTGAGGTCAGTGAACAGAAATTATTGAAAGCCAAAGCTACCCTTCCCGATGAGGTAATCATTGATTTTGCCTTGGGGGAATTATATTTGGAGCAGGGGCGATTTATCGAAGCCATTAGGTCCTATGAGAATGTATTAGCTACCGCAGAAGTTCTTGCTGGAGTCAATATCCATCAAAGATTGGGTGATGCATTAAGCGCTGGTGGTGCATTTGAGGAAGCCTTGCCGCATTACGAACAGGCATTAAATGATAGTCTCGAAATCAATACTCTGTTTCAGTATGGCTTCACTGCCTTCCAAGCAGGAATGAATAAGACGGCCATTGAGAAATTTACAGAGCTGAAGGAATTGGATCCTGAATATCATTCACTCTACCTCTACTTAGCAAAGGCATATGAACGGGAAGAAGAGCTTGACAAAGGCTTTTCTGTAATTCAGGAAGGTTTGCGTTTTGATGAATATAATAAGGAACTTTATTTTTATGGTGGGAAGCTGGCATTAAAGCTCCACCAAGAGGAGTCTGCAGAGAAGCTGTTAAGACAAGCACTTGCCCTGGATCCGGAATTTATTGAGGCTGGATTAACGATTAATAAATTATTGCTGCATCAGGAAAGATATGAGGATGTCATTGAAATTATTGAGATTTTTGCTGCAAATGGAATAGAGGAACCCCATTTATTATGGGATGAGGCTGTCGCTCTACAGCATTTGGAAAAATATTCGCATGCATTAAACAAATATCAACTTGCATATAATTCTCTAAAGAATGATACTGATTTTCTATCTGATTATGGATACTTTCTGCTTGAGGAAGGAAAAAGGGAAGAGGCTGCCGAAGTATTTAATAAGCTTCTCAAACAGGATTCTACAAATACGGAGTACGAAGAGCTTTTGCAGAGACTTAAATACTAAAAACTTGTATGCAGAGGAGGGCATAGCGATGAAGACCCCTGTATCTGTCAACGAGAAAAAAGATTTTATTCGCTGGTTTTTAAATCATTACCAATTGAAGAGGCGCGAGTGCGTGTGGATCCTCAATTATTTGATGAGCCATGATCAGCTTATGGAAAAGGTTCATTTCGTCGAGCAGGCCCAATATTGTCCACGTGGTCTAGTCATGTCGACTCATTGTGTGGATGAAGTTCCGTTTCGTTTCTATAAGGAAAATGTGATGACAACCGATGCGGAGAAGTCCTTTCACGATATACGACTAAATCGAGATGAAGAAATTTTTATCCAATTAAATTTTTATGCCTCAAATAAGGCTCATCAGTATGCGGCAGTTCTTGAGGAAAACCCATTCATGCCGAAAAGCCTTCACATTAGCGAAAAAGACCGGTTGATTGCTGAAAATTTTCTATCTTCAAGCATCAAGAATTTCCAAAGAGAGAAGCTGCTTCGATTGATCGATGAAGCACTCGATAAACAGGATAAAGCTGCTTTTAATCAATTAACCAAGCAATTAAAGAAGCTTGGGAAAACATAATCTTATGGAGCTTGCTAAAAAAGCAGGCTTTTTATTTTGCGCTATGTTCACCCTGTGCAAAATGGTATGATAGTATAGGATTTGACATGAGGGGTGATTAGATGAAATGGGTTGCAAAAGATATTGAAGTGTATTTAGGTGCAAAAGAATATGTGGATACAGTGGTACTGCCATTACTTCCTGTTTCTTTTGCAGATGATATTAAACAAACAGCATCGATGACGGAGTTCATTACTTTATTATCAGGACAGCTGGAAAGACAATTTAAGGGAAGGCTTCTGATGCTTCCTGGCTTTTCATACATAAAGACTGAGTCAGAGGAAAAACTGTTAGAAACTGTGAATCATTGGGGAGCGGAAATTGTCAAACAGGGATTCAAGCATGTCTTTTTTGTCACGTCTGACAGCGACTGGAAAGCGAGAGAAGATAAGCTTGATGGCTCATTGATTTGGCTTCCTTTCTTACCGCTAGAACATATGGATAAAAATTATCTCAATTCTATTTTAGAAGACCAAGTGAAGCAAATGATCAGTCTCTTTATTAAAAAGTGGCAAGACCGTGACTCGCAGTGAATTTAGTCACACAGTTGCCACGGTTTAAGTGATTTATTATATTGACCAAAGGTATAGATTGATATATCATGGTTATGTCCTAGTTTTATATTGTGTTGAATGATGTCCGTTGGACTACAATTTCATAATAGAGGGGGGAAAGGTATGAGCAAACAGCGCGTAACAAGACGTCAATTCCTAAACTATACACTTACTGGTGTTGGTGGATTCATGGCTGCAGGGATGTTAATGCCAATGGTTCGTTTTGCGGTTGACCCTGTGTTGAAGCATAATCCGGCGGGTGACTTTATTGTCACTGATAAGAAAATTTCGGATATTACAAATGAACCTGTACGAGTAGACTTTTCTTTTGAACAGCAGGATGCTTGGTACACTGCTGAGGTAACGAATACGGCATGGGTATATAAAGATGACAAGGGAGAGATTGTCGCATTATCTCCAGTTTGTAAGCATTTAGGCTGTACCGTAGACTGGAATACGGACAAGGCAAATCCAGAACATTTCTTCTGTCCATGTCATAATGGATTGTACACAAAGGATGGTACGAACGTACCTGGTACACCACCATCAGCTCCGCTTGATGTATATCCATACAAAGAAGTTGATGGATATTTGGCTTTAGGTAAAGCAGCACCGCGAAAGGAGGCGTAATCATTGTTAAACAAGATTTATGATTGGGTAGATGAGCGTTTGGATATTACGCCTTTGTGGCGGGATATTGCAGACCATGAAGTTCCTGAACATGTAAACCCTGCACATCACTTTTCAGCGTTTGTTTACTGTTTTGGTGGTCTAACGTTCTTTGTAACAGTTATTCAAATTTTATCCGGTATGTTCTTAACGATGTACTATGTTCCGGATATCAAAAATGCTTGGGAATCCATTTATTACTTACAAAATGAAGTTGCTTTCGGACAAATTGTTCGGGGTATGCACCACTGGGGTGCGAGTTTAGTTATCGTAATGATGTTCTTACATACGTTACGTGTTTTCTTCCAAGGAGCATATAAGAAACCACGTGAGCTTAACTGGATCGTTGGGGTTCTCATTTTCTTTGTCATGCTAGCACTTGGGTTAACAGGTTATTTATTGCCTTGGGATATGAAAGCGTTATTTGCGACAAAAGTAACACTTAACATTATTGATTCTGTCCCATTTATAGGTGAATACTTAAAAATACTAATTGCCGGACATTCTGATATTGTAGGTGCAAAAACAATCACTCGCTTCTTTGCGATTCATGTATTCTTCTTACCTGCCGCATTGTTTGGACTAATGGCTGCCCACTTCTTAATGATTCGCAAACAAGGTATTTCAGGTCCGTTGTAAAATTTTTTCGAACTCAATATTGTGAATTTTTAAAAGGAGGGGAATTGCTCCATGCATCGTGGAAAAGGTATGAAGTTTGTGGGAGATTCACGTGTCCCTGCTTCAGGTCGTATGCCTAATATTCCGAAGGACTATTCGGAATATCCAGGAAAAACAGAAGCTTTCTGGCCAAACTTTCTTCTGAAGGAATGGCTCATTGGTGCTGTTTTCCTTGTAGGATTCTTATGTTTAACGGCTGTTCATCAGCCACCGCTGGAAAAAATCGCGGATCCGAGTGATACAGCTTATATTCCGATGCCAGACTGGTATTTCTTATTCTTGTATCAATTATTAAAATATACTTATGCTTCAGGACCATATGGGGTTATCGGAGCATTGGTTATTCCAGGGTTAGCTTTCGGTGCATTACTTCTTGCTCCATTTATTGATCGTGGACCTGAGAGACGTCCATCGAAGCGTCCTTTAGCAACTGGTTTCATGCTTCTTGCTTTAGCTTCTATTACCTATTTAACTTGGGAATCTGTCGTTAATCACGACTGGGAAGCTGCAAAGGCACAAGGAGCCATTGTTGCGGATGTAGAAATTGATAAAGAATCAGATGGCTATAAGGCACTCGAAGCCTATACTTGTACGAGCTGCCATGGCGGTGACCTTGCGGGAAGCGGACAAAATCCAGCTCTTATCGATACAGGTCTAACTGCTGAAGAAGTAGCTGATATTGCTAAGAATGGTAAAGGTGCAATGCCTCCTGGAATCTTCAAAGGGACCGATGAAGAGCTGAAAGCACTTTCTGAATTCATCGCTGGTTTATCATCTAAATAACTTTTACGAAAGCTGACGGAAATTCGTCAGCTTTTTTAATCTACATTGAAGAATGGAGGTGTTGGATTTGAAGTGGATCTATTCAATCTTAGGCAATCGTTCGGTCCTTTGGCTGCTACTTATCGTCAATTTCTTGGGAACTGCCTATGGCTATTATTGGTACAGAGACCAGCTGTCAAGGACACCCGATATATTTTTAGCCTTTGTTCCCGATAGTCCAACGGCTAGTTTGTTTTTTTTATTTGTGTTAGGCGCATTTATTTTAGGAAAGAACTTTCCACTCTTTGAAGCTCTAGCCATTGTTACCCTATTTAAATATGGGATTTGGGCTGTTGTCATGAATTTGCTCGTCTTTATCGTTTCTGGAGAGCTGGACCCAATCGGGTTGATGCTCATGATTTCTCACGGTGCGATGGCAATAGAGGGAGTACTGTACGCTCCTTTTTACCGTTTTAAGCTCTGGCATTTGGTGGTTGCGGGGGTTTGGACTTTACATAATGACATCATTGATTATGTTTTCTTTATGATGCCGACCTATCATATGCTTAATGATTATATGCCGCAAATTGGTTATTTCACGTTCTGGTTAAGTGTAGCATCATTAGGGATTGCCTATTACTTCGTTTTACGAAAACAAAGATTTACTCTCTCCATTAAATAGAGACCGTTCATATTGTTGGTCTAACCTTGTCCACCCTCTCATACGATTTAGTAGAAAGGGCTATTTTTGCATGGATGGTTACGTGTTGAAAATAGACGAACCATTGTGAAAGTGCAGATTGTAATGTGAGGGGGGACCGAAATTGAAATGGAAAGCAGCTATTTTTTTAATGATTATGCTTGTTATTACACCAGTAACGACACTTGCTACTCATCATACATCCTCGATCGAAAAGCTTGATCAAATATCTGATGAGGCTCTTCAGTTGGTGAAATCCTCGCGCTATGAGGAAGCAAAAAAGCTCCTAGAATATTTTTCAGATCAGTTCTTGCTTTATACAATGGAAAATCACAGCTTCTCAATAGATGAAACACGGATTGTTACTCTTGCTCATAACGAGGCAGTCGAGGCGATGAGCAATGGGACGATGAATCATGAGGAACGAATCAATCGGGTAACTAAATTCCGCTTAGCGATCGATGCGATCACCTCCTCCAATCAGCCCCTTTGGACAGGGATGGAAGGACCGATCATGTCTGTTTTTGCAGAGGTGAAGGAGGCAGCATTAAAGGGTGAAAATGAAAGCTTCCACTCCCAATTAAATTCTTTCTTATCCCTTTATGAGATGATCTATCCGAGTATGAAGCTAAATGCCCCAGTTCAAACGGTACAAAAAATTGATGCGCGCATTCAATTTATCGATGAATATCGACCACAGATTCTATCTGATCAGACGAGCCAAATCGAATTAGAGGCATTGGAGCAGGATCTAAGGGATTTATTCGATCAAACCTCTGAGGATGAAGCAGATCCTTCCCTTTGGTGGGTGATCATTACAACTGGCAGTATCATCATCGTTACATTATCCTATGTCGGATGGAAAAAGTATAAGGGAGAAAAGGAAAAGGAAAGAGAGAAGAAACGAATGTAATGGATAGATGCTTTTTGGTTGACTCCTATATTAACGATTACTAGAATATACATAACAACATTGTAATGGAGGAACTGAGAAAACATGTTTCTGATTTATTTTGCTTTCATCGTTTTGATTCCAATCCTGGCTCAGCTCAAGGTGAAAGGGGCCTACTCCAAATATTCCCGAATCGCTTCCTCTTCCCATATGCGTGGTGCGGAGGTGGCGAGAAGAATACTTGATTCAAATGGATTGTATCATGTTGATGTAGTGGAAACACGCGGACAATTAACCGATCATTATGATCCAAGATCAAAGACCGTCCGCTTATCTTCAGCTAACTACCACGGACATTCATTAGCAGCTGCTGCGATTGCGGCGCATGAGGTCGGACATGCCATACAGGACCAAGAGGACTATGCAGCCCTTCGATTTCGCCACGCATTAGTTCCTGTTGCAAATATTGGTTCAAATTTATCCTGGATTCTCATTATGGTTGGTCTTCTTGCACAGTTAAGTGGATTGCTCCTGCTCGGGATTATTTTCATGGCTGCAGCCGTACTATTCCAACTCGTTACACTCCCGGTTGAGTTTAATGCATCTAATCGGGCGATGGATCAGGTTGTATCCCTAGGTATCATCCGTAATGATGAAGAGCGGCAAACGAAGAAGGTACTGAGTGCAGCAGCCCTAACATATGTCGCAGCTGCGGCCGTAGCAGTGCTAGAATTGCTTCGACTTGTATTGATCTTTACCGGAATGCAAAGAGACGAATAGGAATTAGAAAAAGACAGCCAGACCGGCTGTCTTTTTCTAATTCCTACGTATTATCTTTCAATTGGCCTTTTATTTTCATCTAATGTAAAGCCTTCCCCAAGAACATCATGAACGACGCTGACGGATACAAATGCATGGGGATCAACCGATGTCACAAGGTTTTTTAATCGAACCATCTCATTTCTCCCGACCACACAGTAGAGGACATCCTTTTCCTGCTTTGTGAAGGAGCCATGCCCTTTCAAAGCGGTTACCCCACGGTCCATCTCCTCCATAATTTTGGCAGAGATTTCATCGCTTTTTTCCGAGATGATCATTGCTCCCCGTGCGGAATACGCTCCTTCTTGCATAAAGTCAATCACTCTTGCCCCGACGAACACTGCAACCAATGTATACATCGCTTCCCGATAGGATAAGTAAAAAATTAGCGAAAGGGTGATGACGATAAAATCAAACATAAACATTGTCTTTCCCATGCTCCAGCCCAAATACTTTTGTCCGAGCCTTGCAATAATGTCGACACCACCGGTTGTTCCACCAAACCGAAAGATAATTCCAAGTCCGATTCCGATAAAAACACCGGCAAAGAGCGCTGCAAGAGTCATATCATCGTTCAGCGGAATATCGAATTGATAGCGCTGGAAGAGCCAAAGAAAAATCGACACACTCACCGTCCCGATTAACGTGTACAAGAAGACATTTCTTCCAAGCAGCTTCCAGCCTATAAAAAAGACAGGGATATTCAATAGAAGGTTTGTATAGGACGGATCGATCTTAAAGAGAAAATAAAGCAGTAATGTGATCCCTGTAAAACCACCTTCAGCGAGATTGTTTTGCATATTAAAATGAACAATCCCAAAGGAAAAAATCGCCGAACCGAGCAATATGAAAAGGGTGTTCTTTATTTTAAGTCCAAAGAGCATAGACATTTCCTCTCTTTCAAATTCTTAACACCTTTAAAACGCTTTAATTATAAGTGAACAAACTGGGAATGGCAACAAAGAATGGATTTTTCTATCATGTTGTAGCTGTTTGAATCAAGAAATTAATAGAAATTCCCATTGCTTTCACTCTATAAAAGAAAAAATATTTGTAATGAGATTCTATATTGTCTAGAATTAATTTTAATAGTGTAAGACAAGAGGTGACAAAATTGGAGAAAGAAAAGACAGTAAAGGAGCTTCAAGCAGAAGTTCATGAATATATTTCTCAGTTCAAGGAAGGGTACTTCAGTCCTCTCGCTTTGATGGCGAGAATGACGGAGGAATTGGGGGAATTAGCACGGGAAGTCAATCATTATTATGGAGAAAAGCCAAAGAAAGCGACAGAGGATGAAAAAACGATCGAGGAAGAGCTAGGGGATGTTCTATTTGTATTAACCTGCTTTGCCAATTCATTAAATATTGATTTGGAGCAGGCCCATGACCGGGTAATGACTAAATTTAAGACAAGAGATAAAGATCGTTGGACAAGGATTAAGGAGTGAACAGAATGACTAAGGTAAGGGTAATTATTGCCGGTCCAAGAGGAAGAATGGGCCGAGAAGCTGTGCAGCTTGTTGAAAGAACGGATGAGTATGAATTAGTGGGAGCCATCGATTACAAATACGATGGGAAGCAACTTAGTGACATCGAAGGGTTTCAGCATATACATATTCCTGTGTTTGGAAATATTGAAGCATGCTTACATACAGTTCAAGCGGATGTCCTCATTGATCTAACAACACCAGAGGTGGGAATGCATCATACGAGAACAGCCTTGCTCCATGGGGTACGTCCAGTCGTAGGAACAACCGGTTTTAAGAAAGAGGACTTACAAGAGCTTGAACAGATTTGCCATGAAAAAGAACTAGGCTGTATCATCGCACCTAATTTTGCGATTGGAGCGGTCTTGATGATGAAATTTGCGCAAATGGCTGGAAAGTACTTCAATGATGTCGAAATCATTGAACTGCATCATGATGGAAAGCTTGATGCTCCTTCAGGTACGGCAGTGAAAACCGCCCAGATGATCGCAGAAGTAAGAGAGAAGAAAACACAAGGCCATCCAAATGAAAAGGAAACAATCGCTGGGGCAAGAGGCGCTGATTATGAGGGAATGCATATTCATTCCGTTAGACTTCCAGGCCTCATTGCGCATCAACAGGTCATGTTTGGTGCAGACGGGCAGACCTTAACCATTAGGCATGATTCCTATAACCGCGCTTCGTTTATGTCAGGGGTCAAGCTTGCTGTTGATACCGTCATGAAAATGGATGTTTTTGTATACGGGCTTGAAAACATTATCGAGTAGATAAGAAATGAGAGGATAAGATGAAGATTGCATTAATTGCTCATGATAAGAAAAAAGATGATATGGTCCGCTTTGTAACCGCCTATGAAAATATTCTCAAAGAGCATTCTCTTTTTGCAACAGGGACAACTGGTGCCAGGATTATGGAGGCAACAGCGCTTAAGGTGACTCGCTTTCAATCGGGTCCTCTCGGCGGAGATCAACAAATCGGTGCGATGATTGCCAAAAATGAGATGGATGTTGTTCTATTTTTCCGCGATCCTCTCACAGCACAGCCCCATGAACCGGATGTATCAGCATTAATTCGTCTCAGTGATGTATATTCTGTTCCCCTTGCGACAAATATGGGGACAGCAGAGGTTATCATTAAGGGCTTAGAGCGTGGGGACCTATCATGGCGAGAGATAATGGAGACTAGAAACGGAGACTAGCATGGAAAACAAACTAGATATATTAGCATTTGGAGCTCATGCCGATGATGTTGAAATTGGCATGGGGGGAACCATTGCTAAATATGCAGCACAGGGCAAGAAAATCGGGATATGTGATTTAACAGCGGCGGAATTATCCTCCAACGGTACGGTTGGAATCAGGGGAAAGGAAGCAAATGAAGCGGGAAGAATTCTGGGTATTTCCGTTAGAGAAAATTTGCATTTACGGGATCGAGGGTTGTTTCTTACAGAAGACTCTATTCGACAGGTAGCGTCCATCATTAGAAAATATCGTCCTCAAATTATTTTTGCGCCCTATTCAATCGATCGCCATCCTGACCATGGCAACTGCAGCAAAATAGTCGAAGAGGCGTTTTTCTCTGCGGGTATACGCAAGTACATAACCATGGATGAATATTCACCCCATCGTCCGAGTCAAATCTATTTTTATATGATTAATGGCTTTCACAAACCCGATTTTGTCATAGACATAACTGATTATATGGACAAAAAAATCGCAAGCTTAAATGCTTATCAAAGCCAGTTTCAAAAGACAGCTGAGAGCTTTGACACCCCGCTCGTTAATGGGTATATCGAGACGGTTGAAGCAAGGGAAAAGCTATTTGGCAAAGAGGTTGGTGTCAAATACGCGGAAGGCTTCAAAGTAAAGGCTCCCCTTGTCCTTAATCGAGATTTATTAGGAGAGACAGAATGAGAAAGAAATTAAAAATAGGGATTACCTGCTACCCGACTGTGGGTGGCTCCGGAGTCGTTGCCACAGAACTCGGAAAAATGCTTGCGGAGATGGGGCATGAGATTCATTTTATCTCCTCAAGTCTTCCATTTCGGCTGAATAGAATGTATCACAATATTTACTATCACCAGGTCGAGGTCAATCAGTATTCTGTGTTCCAGTATCCTCCCTATGATATTGCTCTAGCTAGTAAAATGGCCGAGGTTATTCAGCGTGAGAATTTAGATCTTTTACATGTCCATTATGCGATTCCCCATGCGGTATGTGCGATTCTTGCCAAGCAAATGAGTGGGAGAGATATCAAAATTGTGACAACGCTCCATGGCACAGACATTACCGTGTTAGGCTATGATTTAACATTAATTGATGCCATTCGTTTTGGAATCGAAAAATCTGACGTCGTTACGGCTGTTTCCAACTCTTTAATTGAACAAACCCATGAGCTCATTCACCCGGAAAAAGACATTATCCCTGTCTACAATTTTATCGATGAACGGGTATATCGAAGAATGGAAGCTTCTAGTTTAAGAGAGGAATTTGGCATTAAGCCGGAAGAAAAAGTGATCATTCATGTCAGCAATTTTCGTCATGTAAAGCGTGTGCCTGATGTGATTAAGGCATTTGCGAGGATTCAAGAAAGGATCGATTCAAAGCTTTTGCTTATTGGGGATGGCCCGGAGATGACGGTCGCCTTACAGCTTGTGGATAAGCTAAAATTGAAAGGAAAAGTACTTTTCTTAGGAAAGCAGGACAATCTTGAGGAATTATATTCGATCAGTGACCTGATGCTCCTTCTCTCTGAAAAGGAAAGCTTCGGTCTTGTCGCCTTAGAGGCGATGGCATGTGGAGTGCCTTGTATCGGAACCAATGTGGGCGGAATTCCAGAGGTCATTCTAGATGGGGAGACAGGATTCATTTGTGAATTGGGCGATATAACGGAAATCTCAGAAAAAGCACTCGTCATCCTTACTAACCACGATTTGCAAAGGCGAATGGCCGATAGCTGTATTAGCATGGTGAACGAGCGATTTAGAGCAGAACATATTGTCAAACAATATGAGCGCTTATATTTTGATATTTTTTCTAAAGGGTGAAAAAAATGAAGCCTCCCTTTCTTAAGGCATACCCATTGTTAGAGCAAATTGAAGATTCCGGATTTGAAGCCTATTTTGTCGGTGGCTCGGTACGCGACTTCCTTCTGAACCGAGAGATTTCTGATGTCGATATCGCCACCTCGGCGACCCCGTCTGAAATAAAGGGAATTTTCCCCAAAACCGTTGACGTAGGGATTGCCCATGGCACGGTCATGGTGCTTTATCAAGGGGAAACCTATGAGGTGACAACGTTCAGAAGTGAGTCTGAATATCAAGATTTCAGACGACCGAATGAAGTGACGTTTATTCGGTCCTTAGAGGAAGATTTAAGACGCCGTGACTTCACGATGAATGCCATTGCTATGAACAAAAAGGGGGAAATCATCGATCCCTTTGACGGGCAGGCTGCAATCAAGAACAAAGTGATTCAAACAGTCGGACTTGCAGATGAAAGATTTCATGAGGATGCCCTAAGAATGATGAGAGCTCTTCGTTTTGCCAGCCAGCTTGCCTTTACCATTGAGCCCAAAACCCTTTTAGCATTGAAGGAAAATGGGAAACTCCTTGAGAAGATTTCGGTTGAACGGATAACAATTGAGTTTGAAAAGCTGCTTTTGGGAGTTGACAGTAGGCGGGCTATGAAGCTTCTTTTGGAAACAGGTCTGTTTCAATATTTGCCTGGATTTGAGAAGAAAGAAGAGGGATTAACTACTTTTCTTTCCTATAACATGGGCTCCTCTTTTTCAATTGAGGAGCATTGGGTCTTGCTGTTACATCTCTTTGGCGTTCTACCTCAGGAAACAGAGGCTTTCTTAAGAAAATGGAAGCTCCCACTGCAGAAAATAAGACGAGTGAAAAATGGAGTATATTGGTTTCATCAAAGGCTTGCTAGAGATTTATCCATTTATGATTTATATACTGCCCAAAGAGAACTAGCGATGAGTACGGAAAAGCTCTATCACGTATTAATGAAACAGGATGATAATCGTAGTATTGAATCCCTTGAAGAAAAATTTCGCTCCATGCCCATCAAGAATAGAAGCGAGCTCGCGGTTACAGGCAGAGATCTAATGGACTGGTATGAAAAAAATGGTGGCCCATGGATTGAAGAAAGGTTGCTTTCGATAGAAAAAGCAGTGTTAAAGGGAGAAGTCTTTAATCGCAAAGACGAGATAAAGGAGTGGCTGTTCATATGCAATCGGCCTTGAGGAAAAAATTGCTTGATGCCTTCACAGAACATGAGGGAGAGTATTTGTCAGGACAATATATAGCAGATTTGATCGGCTGTTCACGGACGGCCGTTTGGAAGCATATCGAGGATTTAAGGCAGGAGGGCTTTGAATTAGAAGCGATTCGAAGGAAGGGATATCGCATTCTGAAGACACCTGATCAAGTGACGGCGAACGAAATCCGGCTTGGTTTGAAGACAAAGATGATTGGTCAGAGAATACACTATCAAGAGTCCGTTGATTCAACCCAGAAGATCGCCCATCGCCTTGGTTTTGAGAATGTTCCAGAAGGCACGGTTGTCATTGCTGATGAACAGACTGGGGGAAGGGGCAGGCTTGAGCGTGCTTGGCATTCACCTAAGAGCACAGGGGTCTGGATGAGCATTATCCTTAGGCCGAATATTCCGATTCCAAAGACACCACAGCTTACTTTATTGGCTGCTGTTGCTGTTACTCAAGCAATAGAAGATTGCACAGGGCTTGAAGCTCATATCAAATGGCCCAATGATATCCTTTTGAATGGAAAAAAAGTAACAGGAATTCTAACCGAGCTCCAGGCGGAACCGGATCGGGTACATTTTGTGATTATGGGGATTGGAATGAATGTCAATCAGACGAAAATGGACTTTCCTGCTGAACTTCAGTCGATTGCCACTTCTTTAAGTATAGAAAAGGGCTCTTTCGTCAATCGCGCTGAGGTCATACGAGCTGTTTTTCATCGACTTGAAAACCTCTACCAGCTTTATCTTGAAAAGGGTTTCCTACCGATCAAGCTGTTATGGGAAAGCTATGCTGTAAGCATCGGGAAGGTCGTGACAGCAAGGACTTTTTCGGGAGTGATAAAAGGAAGGGCCATGGGCATTACCGATGATGGTGTCCTAAAGATCGAAGATGAAGATGGCAACGTCCACGACATCTATTCAGCGGATATTGAAATCTAAGGAGTAAATTTATATAGCTATTTTCATAGGATTTGATATAATTTTTTTACGGGCAGTATCAATGCTGAACTGCACCATATGATTACAGCTTTTTCAATCAAAATAAGTGTCTGCCTAGATTCATTTACATGGACCGGGACAGAGGGATGAAACAATAACTTGAGATTTAAGAGATCCTTCTGAATTTTTGGATCTCTTTTTATTTTGTTTGTCTCCTCTTCCACCTAAAAAGGAGGAAAAATGATGAAAAGCACAACCGATTTTCAGAAGATGAAAAAGGAAAATGAAAAGATCGTCATGTTAACTGCTTATGATTATCCATCAGCAAAGCTAGCTGAGCAGACTGGAGTAGATGTCATTCTGGTTGGGGATTCACTTGGAATGGTCGTATTGGGCTATGACTCCACCATTCCTGTGACGTTGGATGATATGCTTCATCATGGGAAAGCAGTGAGAAGAGGAGCAAAGGATACTTGTATTGTCATCGACATGCCCTTTATGACCTATCACTTATCTGTTCGCGATACATTACTGAATGCTGCGAAGCTATTACAGGAGACCGGTGCGAACGCGGTGAAGGTAGAAGGCGCTGACGAGGTGCTTGACCATATTCGTGCGCTTACAAAAGCAGGAGTCCCAGTTTGTGCCCATCTTGGCCTAACACCGCAATCCGTTGGGGTTCTAGGTGGCTATAAGGTGCAGGGGAAGGACCGTCATGCGGCTCTAAAGCTTTTGGAGGATGCGAAGAAATGTGAGGAAGCGGGAGCATTTATGATTGTTCTCGAATGTGTTCCAAAGCAGATAGCAAGAGAAATTTCTCAGGCCCTTAAGATCCCAACGATCGGCATTGGTGCCGGTGTTGATTGTGATGGCCAGGTATTGGTCTATCATGATGTGCTCATGTATGGAGTAGACAGGCTGGCAAAATTTGTGAAGCCGTTTGCGAATATGAATGTCGAAGTTCAAAAGGGGCTTGAAGGCTATGTTCAGGAAGTCAAACAAGCTACATTCCCGACAGATGCTTATAGCTTCACGATGAAGGAAGAAGAACTGCAAGGACTATACGGGGGCAAACAATGAAGACCATTACAACCATCAAAGAAATGCAAGCAATAACAGCAGCTTTAAAGAAAAAAAATACACTCGGCTATGTTCCAACGATGGGTTATTTACATGAGGGGCATATTCAGCTGATTAGAGAGGCTAGAAAAGCAAACGATATCGTGGTCGTTAGTATTTTCGTCAATCCTCTTCAATTTGGTCCCAATGAGGATTTTGATTCCTATCCGCGAGATTTTGAAAGGGACGGGCGTATTTGTATCGAGGAAGGCGTAGATTATATCTTTTATCCTTCTGTGGAGGAAATGTATCCAAGCCCTTTGTCAGTGAAGGTGCTCGTGCAGGAAAGGACGAATGTTCTGTGCGGTGAATCTCGACCAGGACATTTTGATGGGGTAGCGACCGTGCTAACAAAGCTCTTCCATATCATCGCACCTGAACGGGTCTATATGGGAATGAAGGATGCACAGCAGGTTGCTGTCGTATCGGGGCTTATTTCGGACTTTCATTTTCCAATTGAATTAATTCCAGTTGCTACCGTCAGAGAGGAAGATGGTCTCGCTAAGAGCTCCAGAAATGTTCATTTAAGCCCTGAGGAGAGAGAACAGGCACCAATCCTTTATCAGAGCTTACTTCAAGCGAAGGAGCTTACAGAAGCGGGAGAAACAAATCCGAACGCTATTATTTCAAGGATGAGGAACCTTATTGAGACGAAGACCTCAGGGACGATAGATTATATTGAAATTTACTCCTTCCCTGAATTGCGGCCAATTGAGAAGCTAGAAGGGAAAATAATCGTGGCATTGGCTGTGAAGTTTTCGAAGGCTCGTCTCATCGATAACCTAGTACTCACAGTCGAATAAATGAGGAAGAGATTTAGCAAAAAGGGGGCTTCATCATGTTCCGTACAATGATGAATGGAAAAATACACCGTGCACGAGTCACAGAGGCTAATCTGAATTATGTCGGAAGCATTACCATTGATGAGGATATACTCGATGAAGTCGGAATGGTTCCGAATGAAAAGGTGCAAATCGTAAATAATAACAATGGTGCAAGATTTGAAACGTATATCATCCCTGGCGAAAGAGGAAGTCGTGTGATTTGCATTAATGGCGCAGCTGCGAGATTGGTTCAAGAGGGAGACGTTGTCATCATTATTTCTTATGCAATCGTTGCAGAGGAGAAAATTCCAACTCATCAGCCTAAAGTGGCGATCATGAATGAGGATAATGAGATTGTTGAGCTGCTCCACGCAGAACCAGAAAAAACGATACGATAATTTTTTTTGGAGGACCCCTTATGAAAGGGGTCTTTTAACTTCAATCCTGTTTGTGTTAAAGTAATAGCATTAGAAATTATTAAGAACTCCTTCATTTTTATGTTTAGATGAGGGATCTGAGGTGTTTTAAGTGAGCAACAAATATGTAGTGGTGGATTTAGAAACAACCGGAAATTCACCAAAAAAGGGAGATAGAATTATTCAAATTGCTGCTGTGGTTGTTGAAAATGATGTGATCATGGAGCAATTTTCTACATTAATAAATCCAGAGAGGGAAATCCCTCTTTTCATTGAAGAACTTACAGGTCTTTCGGATGAGATGGTAAGTCAAGCCCCAACCTTTGCGGAAATTGCTCCTCGGGTGCTCGCTCTTCTTGACGAGGCTTATTTCGTTGCTCATAATGTGTTGTTCGATCTTTCATTCCTTCAGGAAGAATTAGTGGAAGCAGGCTATGAAGGGTTCCTCGGGCCCGTGTTAGATACGGTAGAAATGGCAAGATTTTTATTTCCTTCAGCAGATGGATATAAGCTAAATGATCTTGCTGTCCAGGAAGGATTAGACCATGATCGTCCCCATCAGGCCGACAGTGATGCCTATGTGACAGCTGAGCTATTTATTATTTTGCTGAAAAAGCTACAGAGCTTGCCGAGGCTTACTCTTACTCAATTGCTCAAGCATTCCCATGGGTTAAAAAGTGATATTTCTCTTCTCTTAGAGGATTTAGTGGTTGAGAAGGAACAAACCATTGATGAGGCCCCTTATACACTTGAATTACATAGGGGGATACTATTAACGCCTTTGACCGAACCGGACGAGAATATTCAGCGACCTTCACTCGATTATCCAGAAGATGAAGCTGATAAAGAACAGCTATTTCAGAAGGCATTTGAGCAGTTTGAAAAGAGACCGGGACAATTTCAAATGATGGATGCCGTATTTCGGGCTTTCTCTGCCCATAGACATGCTCTTATTGAAGCGGGGACGGGTGTTGGTAAGTCGATGGCTTATTTGCTCCCAGCTGCCATACTAACGAGCCAATTAAAGGAAACGATCGTGATAAGTACATACACAACGCAGCTTCAAGAGCAGCTGATGAAAAAGGATCTTCCTTTATTGCAAAAAATGCTACCCTATCCAATAAAAGCTGTTCTTTTAAAAGGGAGAACACATTATATTGATATAGCAAAATTTGTCCATTCCCTAAAAGAAGAAGACGATAATTATGATATCAGCCTGTCGAAAATGCAAATTCTCATATGGCTGATGGAAACAGAAACCGGTGATAGGGACGAGCTCAATTTATCCAGTGGTGGATCATTATTTTGGGAAAAAATTAGCCATGATCATAATTTTGACCAGCATAAGTCTTGGTCCCCATATGACTTCTATTACCGGGCAAGAAATGCAGCTCAATCAGCTGATTTCGTCATTACCAACCATTCTTTTCTCCTTGTTGATCTCATTTCGGAAAATGCTATTCTCCCCGAATTTGGATATTGTATTTTAGATGAGGGTCATCATTTTGAAAAAGCAGCAAGTAAGTATTTCGGTCATTCATTGGACTATTTGCAGGTTAGAATGCTACTCAGCCAGTTTGGTCAATATGAAGAAAAGGCATTCCAATATCAATTAGATAAGCTATTAAGCGAAAAAATACCGGAGCTACGCCCGGATAGCCTCCATTCCTTCGAGGTCAACCAGCTGTTTAATCAGTTGGTATATGAGGTGGATGAATTTTTTAAGACCGTTGCTATCCTTGCAACAAAAAAGGTTCGCAAGCCTACAGGGAGCAATCGGGTCACCTATCGATTAAGCGACGGGGAGTCATCTAAGGAATGGATGGCGGTCAAAGCCTGTGGAGAACGAATGCTTTTTGTTCTAAAGGATTTGATGGATTATATAGAGAAGAGTGTGACAGCATTACAAAATGCGATGTTAACAGCTAACGAAAAGGTGGTCATCTCGGGACTATTGGCATTTCATAAGAAGCTTCAGCATTTATGTGAAATGCTCAGGAAAATCATTCTGGTTCAGGAAGAGGAATTTGTCACCTGGATTGAAATGGATGTAAGAGCTACCCAAAATGCCACGACCATCTACACCCAACCTATTTCCATATCCAGCTCGTTAAAGGAGCATTTTTTTGATAAAAAGAAAAGTGTTGTTCTAACATCGGCAACCCTTTCAGTCAAGAATTCCTTTGATTACATTAGGAGGGAATTAGGTCTTGATGCGTTCGATTGTGAAACTGAGAGGATTGACTCTCCATTTGATTATGAGAACCAGGTACAGTTAATCGTTCAGACAGATTTACCAGAGGTGAATGCTGTTCCAGTCGATGAATATGTAGCGGCCATTTCGGAGCATATCATTTCCATCGCAGAAGCAACAAAGGGCCGAATGCTAATTCTTTTTACTTCCTATGATATGCTGAAAAGAACCTATACCCTTTTAAAAGAAAGTGGACTGCTAGATGATTATGTTCTTATTGGACAAGGGATTACGGGAGGAAGTCGGACAAGGCTTACCCGAAGCTTTCAACGATTTGAAAAAGCCATTCTTTTGGGAACCAACAGCTTCTGGGAGGGAATTGATATCCCAGGTGAGGATTTATCCTGTCTCATTATGGTCAGACTGCCCTTCTCCGCGCCAAATGAGCCGATTACTGATGCGAAATCACAGTTAATCAAGAGAAATGGCGGAAATGCTTTTTCTGATTATTCGTTGCCGGAAGCGGTTATTCGCTTTAAGCAAGGGTTTGGGCGCTTGATCCGTTCAAGTGAGGATCGAGGTTTGGTGGTCGTGTTTGACAAGAGATTATACACAACCACATACGGGAAAGCTTTTTTACAGTCGATCCCAAAAGTGCCTTTGAAAAAACTTGACATCAATGAAACCCTCGACCTGATTCATGAGTGGATGTAAGCTGTTTATAAAAGAAGCCGCGCATGGAGCGCGGCCAAAGAGTGTGTGGACTAAAAGTTATTTTATTTTGGGAAATTATTAATGATTTTTCGAATCAAACTGATATAATGTTTCTAGAATCAAGGCTTTTGTATCAATTACTTAAGTTTATTTTGACCTAAAGTGAACCATCTATGATTAACAAATATTGTAGTCATGAGGAGGAAGAAATTTGGAGGGCACGATCAAGCGATGAAGAAGTGGATTTGGATTGTTTCTATTGTCATTGTAGTAGTGATTGGCATTGTGATTAATATATACATAAATGCGCTTGAGCCCTTAAGAACGGATAAGTCCAAGGCAGAGGCCATCGCCTTAAAGGAAACAGAAATTACAACCATTAATGATTTTTCTATCTACAATGGCTCCAGCAGCTATTATATTGTTGAGGGAACCGATGATTCTGGAGAGAAATTAATTGCTTGGATCCCCGAGAAAGAGGATAATCGCAAAATCATTGTCAAAAGAAAGAAGGATGGCATAAGTAAAAAAGAGGCCATTCAGAGGCTGTATGACAAGAAAAAACCTGAAGAAGTCATGACTGTAAAGCTAGGCATGGAAAAGAACATTCCACTTTGGGAAATCTATTACCGCTCCAATGATGACTTAATCAATTATTATTATGTTGATTTTGAAACCGGAGAATGGTTAAAAGATATACAAAATTTATGATTTTTTTCTTGGGAGGAAAAAATAATGGAAATTCAACTAGCAGGGAGAGTTAAAGCATTAACCCCATCTGCGACATTGGCCATTACGGCAAAAGCGAAGCAGCTTAAAGCAGAAGGTCATGACATCATTGGCTTGGGGGCAGGGGAACCTGATTTTAATACCCCGCAGCATATTATTGATGCGGCGACCGCTTCAATGAATGAAGGACATACAAAGTATACTCCTTCTGCTGGTCTCGCAAGACTTATTAATGCCATCATCAACAAATTTAAGGTCGATCAAGGGCTTGATTATAAACCAAATGAAATTATTGTCACAAGCGGGGCCAAGCATGCCTTGTATACCCTTTTTCAGGTACTCCTTGATGAGGGAGATGAGGTCATCATTCCTGTCCCTTATTGGGTAAGCTATCCAGAGCAAGTGAAACTAGCTGGTGGAAAACCGATTTTTGTCGAAGGCTTGGAATCAAATGATTTCAAAATTACACCTGAGCAGCTTGCAGGTGCCATTACCGAAAAAACGAAAGCGGTAATCATAAATTCTCCAAGCAATCCTACCGGGATGGTTTATACTGCGGATGAGCTACAAGCACTTGGGAAGGTTTGCCTTGAAAAGAATGTACTCATTGTCTCCGATGAGATTTATGAGAAGCTCATCTATGGTGACAATAAGCATGTTTCCATCGCCGAGCTTTCCCCTGAGCTTAAGGAGCAGACGATTATTATTAATGGGGTTTCTAAATCCCATTCCATGACAGGGTGGAGAATCGGTTTTGCTGCAGGGAACGGAACCATTATAAAAGCGATGGTCAATCTTGCAAGCCATAGTACGTCCAACCCAACGACAACAGCTCAATATGGCGCCATTGCTGCGTATGAAGGTTCTCAGGCTGCGGTTGAGGAAATGAAAGAAGCATTTGAACATCGTCTCAATGTGATTTATGATAAGCTTGTAGCGATTCCGGGAATTTCTTGCATCAAGCCACAGGGAGCCTTCTACCTATATCCGAATGTAAAAGAAGCGGCAACACTCTCAGGTTTTTCAACCGTTGATGAGTTCGCCACTGCTCTATTAGAGGAAGCAATGGTCGCCGTTGTGCCAGGCTCTGGGTTTGGCTCCCCTGATAATATTCGCTTATCCTATGCAACATCCCTAGATGTTTTAGAAGCAGCCGTAGCAAGAATTGGGCAATTCGTCGAAAGCAAATTAAATTAATATAGCTATTATGTTTTTAAGTTTTTGGAGGTATTAGGACATTGATCAAAACAACTATTTCACAAGTTCACAAATATGTCGATCAAGAAGTTAAAATTGGAGCATGGATTGCGAATAAACGGTCAAGCGGAAAGATCGCTTTCCTACAATTACGGGATGGAACTGGGTTTATTCAGGGCGTTCTCGTAAAGGAAGAGGTTCCAGAGGAGCTATTTCAAGCGGCTAAATCCGTGACGCAAGAATCATCTGTTTATGTGACCGGTATTGTTCAGAAAGACGAACGCTCACCGCTTGGCTATGAGCTGCTTGTAAGAGGTTTGGAGATTCTTCATCATTCTGTCGATTATCCAATCACTCCAAAGGAGCATGGTACAGAATTCTTAATGGACCATCGTCATCTTTGGTTGCGTTCCCGCCGTCAGCATGCTGTCATGAAAATTCGGAATGAGCTCATCCGTGCAACCTATGAATTCTTTAATGAACAGGGCTTTGTCAAAGTCGATCCACCGATCCTAACAGGTAGTGCCCCTGAGGGTACGACAGAGCTTTTTGCTACGAAATATTTTGATGAGGATGCTTATCTCTCTCAAAGTGGACAGCTTTACATGGAAGCAGCTGCGATGGCTCTAGGGAAGGTGTTCTCCTTCGGACCAACTTTCCGTGCAGAAAAATCAAAAACTCGCCGTCATCTTATTGAGTTCTGGATGATTGAGCCTGAGATGGCTTTTGTTGAATTTGAAGAGAGCTTAGAGGTACAGGAGCAATATGTTTCTTACATCGTTCAAAGCGTTCTTAAGAATTGTCAAATTGAGCTTAAAACCCTTGGCAGAGATACAAGCAAGCTAGAAAATATTAAAGCCCCATTCCCACGTATTAGCTATGATGATGCGATCAAGCTTCTTCACGAGAAGGGCTTTGACGATATTCAATGGGGAGATGATTTCGGTGCTCCACATGAGACTGCGATTGCTGAAAGCTTCGACAAGCCAGTCTTTATTACAAAATATCCGATTGGGATAAAGCCTTTCTATATGCAGCCAGATGCTGAGCGTGACGATGTTGTCCTTTGTGCAGACTTGATTGCGCCTGAGGGCTATGGTGAAATTATCGGAGGATCTGAGCGGATTCACGATTATGATTTAATGAAGCAAAGAATTGAAGAGCATCATCTTCCATTAGAAAACTATCAGTGGTATTTAGATTTATGTAAATATGGAGCCGTTCCACATTCTGGCTTTGGACTGGGGCTTGAAAGAACGGTCGCTTGGGTGAGCGGAGTAGAGCATGTTCGTGAAACCATTCCATTCCCAAGACTTTTAAACCGTTTATATCCTTAATGTATAGGTGAAAAGTTCGCTGTAACAGCGGACTTTTTTACTTTCTCCTTGGAAAATAGAAGGATAATTTTTCTCCATACCTAGCAAGTCCAACTTCATGATATACTTAGGTGAGAGGTGTCTCAATATGAAAGAAAATATTTTAAAGTGGGTGCAAGAGGGGCAAATCTCATTCCCATCTGTGCTGTTGACCCATTATAAACAAATGAACATCAATGAAGAGGAACTAGTTTTACTGTTGCACGTCATGGCTTTTATAGAAAAAGGGAATGCCTTTCCAACACCAACTGAAATATCTGCAAGAATGACCGTTTCCAGTACGAAATGCTCTGATCTCCTACGTAGGTTGATTCAAAAAGGATTAATCACGATTGAGGAGGAGTATTCCGAATCAGGAATTCGATATGAAAAATATAGCATTGAACCCCTTTGGAGCAAATTAATCAACCAATTCTTAATGAGTGAAAACAAGCAGCAAACACAAAATCAAGAGAAAATGGAGATGGATCTATATACCATTTTTGAGCAGGAGTTTGGAAGGCCACTTTCGCCTTTTGAATGTGAAACACTTACTCTCTGGCTGGACGATGACCGTCATGAACCGATTATTATTAAAGCCGCTTTAAGAGAAGCGGTGATCTCAGGGAAATTAAATTTCCGTTATATTGATCGAATTTTATTTGAATGGAAGAAAAATGGAATTAAAACCATTGAGCAAGCAAAAAGCTACGGGAATAAATTCCGTCAGTATCAAAATCATCAGCAAAAGGGACAAGCTGGTGAGCAAACGACAAGATCAGAGGCTGTCCCGTTTTATAATTGGCTAGAACAGTAATTGGTTAGCCTTATGCGTATGGAATGAACGTGTTTTGCTCGGTACGAGCAACGAAGTGAATCCATACGCATAAGGCGGATTGATGCACAATAAATAGTAAAGTAAGATAAGCGAGTGAAGAATATGTTAAACAATACGCAAATTCGATATTGCCTAGATACAATCGGGGAAATGTATCCAGATGCTCATTGTGAGCTCATTCATTCGAACCCCTTTGAGCTCGTCATTGCGGTGGCACTGTCCGCCCAATGTACGGATATATTGGTCAACAAAGTAACGAAAAACCTGTTTCAAAAATATAAGACTCCTGAGGATTATTTAGCGGTTCCTCTCGAGGAATTACAAAATGATATCCGCTCGATCGGGTTATACCGAAATAAGGCCAAGAATATTCAGAAGCTATGCAGGATGCTGTTGGATGACTACGATGGGAAGGTGCCGAATGATCGGGATGAACTTACGAAGCTTCCAGGGGTTGGCAGAAAGACAGCCAATGTTGTTGTTTCGGTTGCTTACGGTGTTCCGGCGATAGCGGTAGATACCCATGTGGAAAGGGTAAGTAAGAGATTAGCCATTTGTCGCTGGAAGGATTCGGTCTTAGAGGTGGAAAAAACCCTTATGAGAAAGATCCCGAAGGAGGAATGGTCAGAAACCCATCACCGCCTTATTTTCTTTGGACGCTATCATTGCAAGGCTCAAAATCCACAATGTGATATCTGTCCCCTGTTGGAGCTTTGCCGCGAAGGGAAGAAAAGGATGAGAAAAAAATGAAGCAAGCCTGCATTGAGGTCCCTGCTGAGCTTAAGCGTCCCTTCTTTTTTCCCGATGGTAGCATTCTTTTAGCCATTGACCACGAGGCCACACTTAATCTCGAAATCCCTTTTATGTATGAAGCGGCTTATTTTTCGGGTATTGAAGCTCATAAGCCATGGCTGCACTCTTCAGAGAGCATTTCCGCCCTTTTGACGGAATGGGAGAAGGTAAAGGAGGCTATTCGCATTCCTTTGCAAAAGCGGGATAAAAGATCTGTTATTCCGCCTATGAGAAAAGGAATTGGTCTTTTTCTACAATTTTTACATTGGGCCAATGGACAACCTACCAAATTATGCCCAGAAATTGCATATCATCTGTTAGAGATAAAGCCTGTTAATGTACAGGAAAGATTGGATTTTGTAATGGAACGTCCTGGATTGCATCATTCCTATATGCAGCTCAGAGAGCTGATGATCGAGCTTGAAAAAGGATATGAAAAGTCTATCGCATTAAAGAAACGAAAGTAAAAGCGTCTAAGCTATGTAAGCCTAGACGCTTTTGTTTTAGATTTTGAACTTAGCAACATGTTCTAGCTTAAGGAGCGGGAAGGGCGCTCAACATTTGTTCATCGCCCAGGGTTAAGGTCTGTTTCCGTTATTTCCACCTTGGTTTCCTCCACCTGTATTGCCACCCTGGCCCGGCTGCCCATTACCGTTGCTATTGCCGTTTCCGTTTCCACCCTGGTTGCCATTATTATTACCAGGGATGTTATCTTCGTCTTGATCTTGTTCATTATCTTGATCTGGTACTCCTTCATTCTGGCCATCATCCTCATCTTCAATGACATCGGATGGTGCCGTTACACGCAGGGTCGTTGTAGCTGGGTCACTACGCAGATCATCCCTTACTGCGATAACCTTGAAGGAATAGGTTCCTCCATTTTCAGCTTTTAATCGAATGGTCTTATCAGGAATAACGGTTAGTAACTCCTCAGCACCATTATCCTTAGAAGCATACACCTCGAATTCAATTCCTTCGCTGTTTTCATTGTCGTAATCCCACGTCAATACAATTTCATTTTTATCGGCTTCAAAGTTTGCGTGGAGCCCGATAGGAGCAGGTAGCTTATGATATTTCTCAGAAACCTCTGTAGGCGCGTGTCCTTTTACAGCATATTCTGTAACAATTAAATTCTCTGGTGTAAATTCGCTCGCAAGCTTAGTGGTGCCTTTTTCGATTTTTACCTTTTCAACCGAATTAGGAACCTTAAAGTCGGATTTTTCCTTCCCTTCGGACACATTCTCCATAATATTTTTGAACAGTTTTTGGGCAATTTTTTGGTCGTCTCCAACTAGAAAGTTCTCATATTTCTTGTCGTAGCCGGTCCAGATGGCTGCCGTATAATTCGTCGTGTAACCAACAAACCAGGCATCTGGGACGGCACCACGTGGGATATTGAATTTCTTTTTATCCTCATCTGAATAGTTGGTCGTCCCTGTTTTTCCGGCTAAATGAAGTCCCGGAACATTAGCTTTCTTACCAGTTCCGCTCCGAACAACATCCTTCAGCATATCGGTAATCATAAAAGCCGTGTAATCCTGCATGACAACCTTTGTTTCAGGCTTCATGTCCAGCTTCGTGCCGTCACGTAGTACAATTTCGATGACTGAGTAAGGCTTTGTATAGTAGCCATTGTTGCCAAAGGCACTGTAAGCCCCAGCCATTTCTAATGAGGAAACTCCTTTATCCTTACCACCAAATCCTCCGATGGAATAAGATTCATGAATTTCCTTCAAAGGAATTCCAAGGTTGATCGCAAATTGCTTTGCTTTCTCTCCACCAACAGCTTGGAAGGCTTGGAGGGCAGGGATATTGCGCGATAATGCTAATGCGGTTCTTATCGACATCACACCCATATGCTTATTATCCCAGTTATTGATTTTGTCACCTGTTGAATACGTATAGGGCTTATCTTCTAATGTATAATAGGTTCCCCATTTTAAATGCTCGATGGCAGGCCCGTAATCGAGAATTGGTTTTATCGTTGAACCTGGCTGTCTTTTAGCATCTGTCGCATAGTTAAAGCCAAAATCTCCAGTTTGGTTACGGCCACCACCAAGGGCTCTAATTTGGCCTGTGGTTGTATCCAGAAGGGTGATACCTGCCTGCAGCTTTTCATCTGGATATTTGACGATTTCATCGCTGTTTAGAATCTTTTCCACATATTCTTGAGCGCTCGTATCCAAAGTGGTATAAATCTTCAACCCATCTGAAAAAGGATCAATATCAGGGTACTTTTCCTTGATTTCCTTTACAACATGACCAATAAATGCATCATAGGGGATATCCCCGTTCTGACGATGTTCCTCTGGAACTAATGTAGAGGTAACATCTACAGCCTTTGCTTTCTCCATTTCATCTTTAGTGATAAATCCATGCTGATGCATTAAGGAAAGAACAATATTACGTCGTTTCTCGGCCCTATCCGGATGTTTAAAAGGATTGTAATTGGCCGGACTTTGAGGCATTCCCGCAAGCAATGCCGTTTCTGGTAGCGTTAGTTCATCAAGCTCTTTGCCGAAGTAAACCTTAGCGCCTGTGGCGATCCCGTGACCACCGCTATCCAACCAAACCTTATTCACATACATTTCGAAGATTTGCTCTTTCGAATATTTACGTTCAAGCTGGAAGGCTAGCCATGCCTCCTGAGCTTTTCTTGATAGTGTTTTTTCCGGTGTTAAAAAGGAATTCTTTACAACCTGCTGGGTAATGGTACTGGCACCCTCGGCACCAAATCCGCGGGTTATATTCGCAATAACCGCTCCACCTAAGCGTTTGAAATCAATCCCATGGTGCTTGTAGAAGCGAACATCTTCTGTTGCAAGAATCGCTTCCTCTACATTTTTTGGTATATCCTCATAATTTACATAATCCCGTTTCTCAGAGCCGATTTCTGTGATAGGCTTCTTATCCAAATCGTACAACTGTGAGGAAATGGGGTCTTTTAGTAATTTTTCATCGAGCTTTGGAGCATCCTTGACCATAAATGCGAAAGCAGCAACTCCTACAAGCATACCCGCTACTCCTAAACCAACAAGGATTAATAAGATTCGCTTAAAAATATTCTTCGACTGTTTTTTTCCCTTTTGCTGGTTGGAAAGCTGCTTGCGGCGCTCCTCTCTTGTTTGGTATTTTTCTGCCATTGTGCTCATCCTTCCTTATACTACAAATGAATCCTGTTATTTTAGATTTAAGATTTTATCTATTACCTTAATATAGTCAATTCTCGGTTGAAATCCAAGAGAAATCATATGCCCATATTGTTCAATTTCGGAAATAGCGATTGATTTGCGTCCTCCTTTTTCCATCCTCCTCCAAAATTGAAGGAGATACTTGCCTTCCAGTAGATAGACATCCTCAAGGGTGGAGAAGCGGAGGATGACAAAAGCAATGCCATCGTGTTTTAACACAGCTTCCATATGCTTAATTTGATGCTTATGAAAGTTCTTCAATGGAAATGATGTTTTGAAACGGGTTTCCTTTGCTTCGAAATCGATGTATCTGCCTTTGTATACACCATTATAATCAGTGGTGGATGCTTGTTTGAAATATGCCTCTCGGATTACTGCAGCACTTCTTTTGGGATAATCCACTTGGACGATTTGGACAGGTGTTGGTTTTTTGTGAATGACAGCAATCCCACTCTGCAAATAATATTCGTTCGTCTCATTTAAGTCTTCCTCTAATGTCATTCCTCTATTGCTGTATTGGAAATTTTTCTCCTTCGGTTTTGATGGTAGTTTGTCACGGTTTGAAGGAATGAATTTCTTCCCGTTCGGATAATGGAATTCCATTTTATTCACCTCGCAGACTAAGGAGTTCTGAAAAGAGCCCTCACTATCATACCAAAAGACACCTTTCTTTGGTTGAATAAAAAGCACTAATTAAATGAATTCTAAAAACTAAGACGATAAAAAGAGGGTGGTCCTCATACTTGACGCCCAGTATTCAACACTAGCTGCAGTTGAAAAAAATCTCCTTCCTTATATTGAAATGCAGGAATTCAAGCATAATCTTGATAACATCTCAAGAACGGAGGCCTATCTCCAATTTTACCAGAGGTATCCTGAAATTAAATGGGCCTTCCTTGCTCACATGGTTTCTCGCAACGCTGGGTGGAATATGTGCGATCTTGAAGGAAAGTGGCTCACTCAGTTGCTTAATAAGGAAAAAAGAAACCTGCTGTATCACACCTATGAGCGCGCAAATTGGCTTATCTTTCATGATGCCTATCCACAGCTATTGCTCTATCATTATTCGACGAAAATGCATACACCAATGTTTCATCTCTTAAAGTTTTTCCATGTTTCTCAGTTTATGGTGGGTGAGTGGGAACGCTTCTGGAAAGATAGAGACGAGGAAAGATTGTTAGTTGCCCTCATCATCAATGAGCAGAATGTGATTCAAAAACCGGTCATTCTCGATCCCCTATATAAGAAAAAAGTATTCCATACCTTTCTATTTTCCGTTCATGAGCGGTTACATAATAGCTATGTATTATTTCCTACGGTTCATGGAGAGCTGTTTGGGGCAAGTGTCTATGGATTTAATCTTGTTGATAGGAGAATTGAGTTAGGTAAGAGGTTAGCATCGATTTTATTTGAAAAAGCTTTATATCCGCATTTTTATCAATTTGCTGTCAATACAATTCATACCGGCTCTCGTTACGACTATGAGCAATACCTCCAACCTATTCCTGCTAGAATAACACCTGAATTAAGACAGGCTTTTCCGGTCATTCGGCATTCGATTCATCAATATGAAGATTGGACTTCAATAAGAAGGATAAAGAAACAATGGTTTACCAGCAGGTTAAGGCATCAGCATCCCATAAGACTCACCGATTGGTATAAAAGAAAAAAAAGGAGCCTTCACCGTGGAATTCAGCTTAAGAACTTTTTCACGCGGCTCCTAAGGGATAAAAAAGAGAGTTTGGGCCGAGAATAACCCCAAACTCTTTTCTCTGCTATTAGGTTGATGGACGATCAGGTCCTTCAAGCTTCTTATCGCCATACCCAGCTTTTGTTTCCTCCAGCTTTTTTGGCTGCGAATTTCTTTCTTTGCCCTTTTTCTTCATAACAACACCTCCATCCTTAGTCTGCGCCCGCTTCTTATTTTCATTCGTGTCGAATCAAGCTCCATCGGATGAAAAATAATTCTATCTTTGCCGAATAAAAACTAGTTTTGTCACCTGTGGAGGATGTCCTCTACAAAGAGAGAATAATATGCATAGATATGAGGGTAGAATGCAATACATGAGATGACCGTTATATTTATGGGAGGGAAAAGGGCAATGGAAAATAATCAACTTCCAAAGGAAGAATTACTCGAGAAACTGACGGAGATCTATGATCAGCTTGAGGAGCTAGAGAAAACTCTCGATTCGAATCTATCTGAGCACAGAAAGAAGAGGATGAACGATCATGTTTCTAAGCTTAATTCCTGTGATGACCGACTATCTAAAATAGAAAACGCATTTGAGAGCCGAAGAAGTCAGTTCGATAGTATTCACAAATCAAAATACCATTCAAGACCCAATATGAAGCTTGAATTAGGATTCTAAACTGAATAGAATGATACTAGGGAAAGTAGCTTGCCTGAGCTACTTTATTTTTTGTTTGAAAGAGGGTGTCGTTATTGGAACAATCTGTGCTGTTATTGGATTTAACAAAGAAGCTTTTGAACTATACGGATGACTGCTCGAAGACCTTTGAGAAGTCTAAGGAAAGTCAGCAAAAAGGGGATTTTTATACTGAGGTGAAGCCTTTTGCTGATGATGTAAAAGCAGTGAATGAAAGGTGGAGGCCGCTAGCGCTCACATGGATAAGGGAAAATAAGCCAAAGCACTTGCATGAAAAGCAAATTGAATCAGCCTCAGAGCAAATGGAATTGCTGTCAGTACAAGCTTTTTTCCCAGACACCAGCAGGACCCGATTTATTAATTATTTGCAATCGGTTCGTTTTATCCTTACTTCATTAATTGAATGCTTGGAACAATAAAAAAAGCTCCTTCAAGGAGCTCCAAAATTGCAGGGTTATTGATTAACATGGGACTGTTCTTCATTCTCATCACTAGGCATTTTGGCACCTTGTGATTCTAGCTCACGAACAAGCTTCTTGTATTCACTAGAAGAAATTTCATTAAAGATATAGGCTTTTTTCGCAAAGTCTAATAACTCATTTACATCTTCTGTACGGTATTGCTTATGGTGTGAAAATCTTTCCTGAAGATCGTGAACATACATAAGAAAATCCTCCCCATCCCCTAATTTGTTCGCTATATAGCTTGTTTATAATCTTTTTCTACGTTTTATCGTAACACGAAAGTAAATCTCTAGTTAATTTTTTAAATATTAAAACTTCCGACAGTATCTCGCAATAACTGACAGGTTTTTAATATTCACATGTAGGCGATTGATTCATAAATTATATTAAGTGTGCTTAAACAAGGAGGGGATCTTCATTTGTTTGGACAATTAAGAAGAAGTGGTCAATCGTATTTTATCCCTCCCATGCCTATTGCGAATCCGTACCAAATGGGAGTCAATCAAGGAGGTAGCTTTCAGAGAAATCCCCATCATGTCAATCCCTATTTTCCTTCACCGATGTATATGGGATATCCGTTTGGCCAAGATATGAATGCGATGGCTAATCAAAATGGAGCCCATCCAGGCTATTGGGGGAATCCTCAATGGCAACAAGGGGTTAATGGCAATCAAAATTACACTGGCGATCAAAATTATCCTGCTGAATGGATCCTTCAAAATCCATTGCAGCCGAAGAAAAATCAGGGCGGGGGAATGAATCAAGCACTCGCAGCTAACCCCTATCCCTATATGCATCCATACCCAAAGCCGAGCCTCGTCAACCGCCCACCATCTGGGGTTAATTCCATCATGAACTCATTCAAAACACAGGACGGAAACCTCGACCTAAATAAAATGCTGGATACAGCCGGGCAAATGATGAATGCGGTAACCCAGGTTTCAGGGCTCGTCAAAGGATTAGGGGGAATATTCAAAGTCTAAATGTAAAAAAACGACCGGCACTGGTCGTTTTTTAATTCTCGTATATATCAATCTTTTTTCCTTTTTGCTTAGGAACACGAATTTTCAATAATCCATTTTGATAAGTGGCTTTTACTCTCTTTTCATCAATTGGCTGGCCTAAGTATATATTTCTAGTCATTTGTTGCATCGATTTACTCTTTTTATAATAATTTTCAGACTCATTTTCTTCGATAATTTCTTCCGTATTTTTCACAGAAATGGTGATGGATCTTTCCAGTACATCAATGCTGATCTGTTCACGCTTGATTCCTGGTAGCTCGGCAATAATGACTTGTTCATCATCTGTCTCCCGCAATTGAACTGGAAAGGAAGGCAGTGGCATTTGAAAGAATTCATCGATGCTTTGTAGGAAACCCTTGACAGGTCTCATGTGAAAGAACTCGTTCATCATCGTTCTAAATTCATTAAAAGGCTCCTGATTTTTCCCCTTGTTCTCGGGTAGCTTGCTAGACATATGATTCCCCCCAATAATATTAATCAATACAGTCTATTCACCTATTAATTTCGTGTTAAAGATTTATGGAATATTTGACAAAAAAGTAAACAATCCATTGTGATATTTTGAACAATTCTTGAACGATGATTTAGATGTGATCTAGATCACTCAGAAAAAAATGGGAGATAGGTATGCTGTTACAGTACTAGTTAATAGAGAGGGGATTTCATAATATGTTCTGCTACCAATGTGAGCAAACACCAGCAGGGGGATGTAAGGTTGTTGGTGTATGTGGAAAAGATGAAACAATTGCCAGCTTACAAGATACGATTATTTTTGGATTGAAGGGTATTGCCGCTTATCGCACCCATGCGAATCAATTAGGCGCTACGGATCCTTTTGTTGACGCAACTACACATGAAGCTCTTTATATGACACTTACAAACTCAAACTTTAATGTGCAAGAGCATATTGATATGGCGATGAAGGTGGGCAGTGCAGCTGTACGCATGATGGAGGTACTGGATGAAGCCCATACGAAACGTCTAGGTATTCCAGAGCCTATTCGCGTATCACAAAATAAGGTAGAGGGGAAAGCGATTATTGTAACAGGGCATAATCTCTTCGCTCTAGAGGAGCTATTAAAGCAAACAGAGGGCAAGGGCATCAATATTTATACTCACTCTGAGATGCTGCCAGCCCATGGATACCCTGCATTGAAGAAGTATTCTCATCTTAAAGGGAACCTAGGAAAAGCATGGTATGATCAAAGACGCTTATTTGAAAAATTCAACGGCGCTATCCTTGCGACTACAAACTGTGTAATGCCAATTAAAGGCTCTTATGCGGACAGAATGTTCTCCTACGAAGTAGCAGGACTTGAAAATGTCCAAAAGATTGTGAACGATGATTTCACACCACTTATTGAAAGAGCTCTTGAATTACCTGAGGCTTACATCGATTCTGAAGAAACATTACTTACAGGCTTCCACCATGAAACAGTACTAGGCCTAGCACCTGAAGTTATTGCAGCTGTTAAGGAAGGCAAAATCAAACGTTTCTTCGTCATTGCTGGCTGTGACGCACCTGGTAAGGGTGGGGAATACTACCGTGAGCTTGCGACTTCATTGCCTCCTGAAACCGTGATCCTTACAACTTCATGTGGTAAATTCCGCTTCAACGATGTCGATTACGGTACAGTCCCAGGAACTGATATTCCACGCTATATCGACCTTGGACAATGTAATAACTCAGGTTCGACTGTAAAAATTGCGAAAGCATTAGCAGAAGCGTTTGAATGTGAAATCAATGAATTGCCTGTAAGCATTGTTCTATCTTGGTTCGAGCAAAAAGCCGTTGCGATTCTTCTTGGCTTATTTAGCTTAGGCATTCAAGATATCCGCATTGGACCAAAACCACCTGAATTCATTTCAGAAGGGGTTATGAATGTCCTTCAGGAAACATTTAACTTGAAATTAATCGGCACTGCACAAGAAGACATGGCAGCAATGCTTGGCAACTAATTTTAGTGTATTAATTCTGCAAACAATTTTTGAAAAAAATGGAGATTGATTAGAGATATAAAACAAGCGGACCATTTTTGGTCCGCTTGTTGTGTAGTGAAACCCTTTCTTAAATAATTTCATCCAAAAGCTCATCGGGATCGAACAGCATATTCCCTTTAGCGTCAACCTCAATTTTTCCTTCCTTCTTCATCTTCGTTAAGGTTCGACTAACGGTTTCACGAGTAGTCCCGATCATATTGGCCAAATCTTTATTGGTGAATTCCCCTTTTAAGCAAATGGTTCCATCCTCCAGCTCTTGCCCATGGCTTCTCCCGAGGCGAACGAGAAGCTTAATAATCTGCTCATACGTATTATTTAGGACTTGGGCCTCGAGGCGCTCCTGCAAGTCGACAATCTTTTCACCTAGCACCTTGAATACCTTAATGCAAAGCTCTGGATTTTCGATGAGAACATTTTCAAACTGAGAAATCGGTACTACGACAAGGGTGGCATCCTCAATCACCTCAGAAAAAGCGGGATATCCTCCTTTTCTAAAAAAGCCGACATGGGGAAACATTTCTCCGTTTTTAAGAAAGTTGACGATTTGCTCCTTGCCCGCAATGTCACTTTTATAAATTTTGATTTTGCCGTCGTAGATAAAATACACATTTTCTAAATTATCGTCCTGCATAAAAACATGCGTGCCCTTTTTAAATTCTCTCGAAATGGAAATATTGACAATTTCTTGAAGCTCTTGATCATTCAAATCTCGGAAAAGAGTAAATTTAGATAATACTTCTTTTATATCTTCCTGTCTCATAATACACCTCAATGTTTTACTTCTATTAATATTGTACCAGAGTGAAAAAGTCATTTCTATTCGTGAGGCGCAAGGGATGGACAAAATTTTGGGGCAGGGGTCTATTTTTTCGAACGTTTATTCGCTAGAATGAGAATGACAGGGATATTCAAAAAGAGGTGAAACCAATGAAGGTTCGTAAAAGCCTACAGGAGTTTTTGAAACAATTAAAGCTGGATGAATCATTTAAAGAGAATATCGTTCATTGGCACACGATAGAGGAAAAAGAAGCCGAGACGGTGGAGTTGCCGTTAAACATACACCCTAAACTAGCTGATGCCTTGCAAAAGAGAGGCATTAACCAGCTATATACCCATCAAAGATCCGCCTATGAGGCGGTACGAGCGAATCAAAATATCGTAGCCGTAACCCCTACTGCATCTGGAAAGACGCTTTGCTACAATCTTCCTATCCTTCAGTCGATTGTTGAGGATGATCGAGCAAGAGCTTTATATATTTTTCCAACGAAGGCACTCGCCCAGGATCAGAAAAGCGAAATCAATGAACTGATTCAAGAAGCTGATTTAATGATTAATAGTTATACATATGATGGCGATACAGAGAGCTCGATTCGTGAAAAGGTTCGAAAGGCGGGCCATATTGTCATCACGAATCCAGACATGCTTCATTCTGCCATATTACCCCATCATACAAAATGGGTTTCCTTGTTTGAGAATCTCAAATTTGTGGTCATTGATGAACTCCATATTTATCGAGGCGTATTCGGAAGCCATGTCGCAAATGTGATTCGAAGACTAAGAAGAATTTGTAGATTTTACGGAAGCAATCCCATTTTCATCTGTACTTCTGCAACGATTGCCAATCCATTGGGGCTTGCTGAAGCATTGACTGGTACCCCAATGAAGCTGATCGATAATAATGGTGCACCAAGTGGAAGAAAGCATTTTCTCTTTTACAATCCACCGATTGTTAATAAGCCACTTAATATAAGGAGAAGCGCCACGCTCGAGGTACGTAAGCTAGCGGGTGAATTATTAAAAAATCGCATTCAAACGATTGTTTTTGCAAGAAGCCGCGTCCGAGTAGAGATTCTCCTAACCTATTTACAGGAGCTCGTCAAAAATCAGCTTGGTCCAAAGGCAATTAGGGGCTATCGTGGAGGCTATTTACCGACGGAAAGAAGAGCGATTGAAAAGGGGCTCAGGAATGGTGACATATACGGGGTCGTTAGTACGAATGCATTGGAATTAGGGGTGGATATCGGTCAGCTCCAGGTCTGTGTGATGACGGGCTATCCGGGCTCCATTGCGAGCTCCTGGCAGCAGGCCGGTCGCGCTGGTCGTAGGCATAGCGAATCCCTTGTCATCATGGTCGCAAGCTCAAGCCCTCTTGATCAATATATCATAGAGCATCCTGATTATTTCTTTACGAAAAGTCCAGAAACGGCGCGAATCAACCCTGATAATTTGATTATCCTGATTGATCATATGAAGTGTGCTGCCTATGAGCTCCCCTTCCAAAAAGGGGAAGCATTTGGTGCTTTTGAAACGGAGGAAGTGCTAGAGTATCTCGTAGAGGAAAGGGTGCTATTTCAAAACGGAGATAAGTGGTATTGGATGAATGATTCTTTTCCTGCTCATAATATCAGTCTTCGATCGGCCTCACAGGAGAATATCGTCATTATCGACCAATCCAATGTGGCTCATGTAAGGGTCATAGGGGAGATGGATCGGTTTTCTGCCATGACCCTTTTGCATGAAGAAGCGATTTATCTTCATCAAGGTATTCAATATCAAGTTGAAAAGCTAGACTGGGAGGAGAAGAAAGCTTTCGTTCGCGAGGTGGACGTTGATTATTTTACCGATGCGAATCTTGCAGTTGAACTAAAGGTTCTCAATATCGATAAGAGTCGAGCCAAGAATCAAGTGGAAATTGGCTTTGGTGATGTTAGCATTCTTGCAAAGGCAACGATTTTTAAGAAAATAAAATTTGACACGCATGAAAACATCGGCTCCGGTCCAATCAGTCTACCTGAGGAGGAGCTTCATACAAGTGCTGCCTGGATTTCCATCGGGGAGGACGTGCAGAATTGGTCTGAAGGAAGAATGGAGCAGGGATTAGTGGGGGCGGCCCATGCACTCAAATTTATCGCACCTATTTTTGTTATGTGTGACCCCTCAGATCTTCATGTGGTGCCACAGGTAAAGGCCATCCATAATGAAAGGCCGACGATCTTTTTCTATGACCGCTATCCAGGAGGGGTTGGATTAAGCGAAAAAATCTATGATGGAATCGAGCAGGTATTAACTGAAGCGATGGAGAGGATTAATCGCTGTCAGTGTGCGGATGGTTGTCCGTCATGTATTGGTACGGCTTCATCCAGCGAAAATGTCAAGCAGGATGTGCAGAGCATCCTCAAAGGATTCGTCCATGCTTGATAGCGATAGGAAGTGAACTAATGTCTTTTCGTACGAAACTAAAACATTTACAGCCCCATCTGCAAAATGAGAAGGGCAAAGAGGAGAAGCCTCTCCTCAAAAAGCAAGTTGAGGCTTCCGCTAAGCTCGAAATCCCATTTCTAGATGTGTGGGAAAAAGAACGAGTGAAACCTTATTTTTACGATGAACATTATTGTTTCATAAGGGAAAAGGAAATTCCGATTGAGGAGCCATACGGTAGATACTCGTTTTCTCAATTTATTGAAGCAGTGGAAGCGTGGAATAGCAGCACCTCCAATCATCCCCTCTCAGCAAAAGGCTTTCGACCTAGTGACTTATTTTTCTTTGACACGGAGACGACAGGACTTGGTGGCGGTGCCGGGAACTCGATATTTCTATTAGGCTATGCATCCTTGCAAGGAGATAAGATTGTGTTACGACAGCATCTATTACCGCAGCCTGGTGCCGAGATTCCGCTTTACCAGAGCTTCTTGGAGAAAATTGACTACACCACACTTGTCACGTATAACGGCAAGGCCTTTGATTGGCCCCAGGTCAAAACAAGACATACGCTCATTCGCAAGCATGTTCCCAGACTTCCATCCTTTGGTCATTTTGATTTATTTCATGCCGCCAGAAGGCTTTGGAAGCATAAGCTTGACCGCTTGAAGCTCTCAATTGTAGAAAAAGAGGTTCTAGGCATTGAAAGAATCGATGATATACCAGGCTTTTTGGCACCTATGATTTATTTTGACTTTGTAGAAAGCAAGAAGCCTGATGGGATATTGGGAATTATGAAGCATAATGAAATGGATATTTTATCATTAATTACCCTTTATACTCATTTAACCTTTCAACTGTTGAATATCGATGAACAAAGAACTGTTAAGGAGGGTTTTGAGGTGGGGAGATGGTATGCCGCACTTGGAGAAACAACGGCAGCTACGGAAATTCTCTCGGAAATAGCTGAAGGGGAGCATATAGATGCTCTCGAAGCGAAGTACGCCCTTTCCATGCAGCTAAAAAAACAGCAGGAATGGGAGCGTGCAATTGTTCTTTGGGAGGAGCTTGTTTTATCAGATTCTAGCCAAATGGCTTATGATGCCTGCACCGAGCTAGCCAAATATTTTGAGCATCGGGCAAAGAATATCGCTCAAGCGCTGAGTTATTCAGAGCAAGCTTTGCTCATCCTCAAGGCAAGCAAATTACCGCCTAGCGACCAAAAGCTAGCGGAGATAAACAAAAGGCTATTTCGGCTAAAAAGAAAACTAAAAAGCCATTAAAAAACCCAGAAACCCCATAATTTTCCTAGTTGTCTAAACAAGCGAATACAGGTAAAATGATGATTGGAACTTTATTTAAGGCGAGTGGGTAAGAAGTGCAAAGAGTCATTTTATTATTATTTTTTGTTTTGATAGGCTTAACGGCCGTCATTTTTTCCAGTTTGAAGGATAGTTTTTATTCTTTTTTTTAATCTCTTACACTATAGCCCGGTTCAGTGAAAATAGGTGTATTGATTAGTACAAGATACACTCCTCTATCATAGGCTGTTAATGTAACGATAACACTATGAGAGGAGATTATTTAATGTTTTGTAGACCCAATATTTTGCCTACAATTGTTCATCCAACAAAGTGCTGTGTGAATCAAACATTTTCGAACAACATCGTTCCACACGTTCATCCAACACATACAACAACTGTAAACCATATTAATTTTCAACATCAGCATTATTTCCCACAGTCTTACTCAGCTGTGAATGAGGTTACTCATCAACATTTTGCTGCACCTCCTGGGCCAGTAGTTCCTAGCCCGCCATTCGGAGCAGGACCGTGTGTTTGATAAAAAGAAGAAACAAGGGCATTTTATTGCCCTTGTTTTTACATAAATTTCCCCACAGAACATAAACATGATAAGGAGTATGCTAGTAGTTTGTCAAAGGTTGTTGTAATATCAGGATATAAGCCTCATGAGCTAGGGATTTTTGGAATGAATCATCCGAGCATATTTTATATTAAGACTGCCATCAAAAAACAAATTCGTTCTCTATTAGAGGATGGCCTGGAATGGGTGGTTATTAGCGGGCAATTAGGGACTGAGCTTTGGGCAGCCGAGGTTGTGTTTGAATTGCAGGATGAGGGTCATCATGAGCTACAGCTTGCTGTCATTACTCCCTTCCTTAATCAAGAGGAGAATTGGAATGACGAGAAGAAAGAATGGTATGAGTCGATCCTTATGCAAGCAGATTATGTGGATTCGATCACAAAGAAACCATATGAGAAGCCATGGCAATTTCGATTGAGGAATCAGTTTTTGCTAGAAAAGAGTGATGGTCTTATTCTTTTCTATGACTCGGAGCGAGAAGGAAGTCCTAAATATTTGTATGAGTCGGCTTTAAACTATCAACAACAAAACGATTATCAAATTTATTTCATTGATTTTTTTGATTTACAAGAGATTGTGGAAGAAGAACAGATAAAAAAGATGGATTTCTAAATTGATTATGTTATCCTACATAAGAAAAATTGACAAAGCTACATATATTTGAAAAAATAAGAATAACGATTGGCGTAGTTGAGGTGATAGTCATGATTACGGATAAAATTAGATTAACAGCTAAGGATATATTGGAAAAAGAGTTTAAAACTGCAATGCGTGGTTACAAGCCAGAAGATGTTGATAAATTTTTGGATATAATCATTAAGGATTATGAAACGATGCAAGAAGAAATTGATGAGCTTAGGCAGGAAAATGCAAGATTGAAGAGACTTGCGGAGGAGTCTTCTAAACGGCCCGCGCCTACACCAGCTAGCACTGCAGGAACCACTAATTTTGATATTTTGAAAAGACTCTCAAATTTAGAAAAGCACGTATTTGGAAGTAAGCTGTACGATTGAAGAGACGCTTCCTCTTTACCATTATTAAACATTGCTTTTTGCTAAAAACTTTCATATAATAAGCAATGTAGCATTTGTTAATAGCGTTCGGGTAATCGCTGCAAGGAGCTTACAGCAAATTGTAGAGGAAAGTCCATGCTCGCACAAGCTGAGATGCTTGTAGTGTTCGTGCCTAGCGAAGTCATAAGCTAGGGCAGAAGAGGAATCTTCTGACGGCAGGGAAAATGCCTAAGTCCTTTGGATATGGCATGACTACCTTTAATGTGCCACAGTGACGTAGCCTGTTCAGAAATGAATAGGGTGGAACGAGGTAAACCCCGCGAGCGAGAAACCCAAATTATGGTAGGGGCACTTTCTCTAAGGAAATGAACGAGGAGAAGGACAGATTCACTTGAATCTGTAGATAGATGATTACCACCGGAGTACAAGACGGGAGTCGCTTGTAGTACGAAGGTACAAAACATGGCTTACAGAACGTTATTCATAACAAGCATAAGTGGATACGAAAAAGCTCTCCGTCTTGGAGAGCTTTTCTTATAAACTTATAGCTTGTATGAACAAATGCTGCATCTCCCTTCTGACTTTCTGTTGAGATCTGTCCAAAAAGCGAAAATGAAACATATTTGACATACATAACATTTTAAACATACATAAGTTTATGGTTAAATGTAGTTAGAAATAATAATGCGCATATAGTGAAAACCAGCAATGGAGGTTTTTCTGTGTTGAAGGACGACTTAGTGAGGAAAGTCGGTTGCAAAGACGTGCTAAATGAGAGGCAGCTCTCAGCAAAGGTTCTTGAAAATATTAGTGAAGGTGTCATCATAGCGGATGAAAAGGGGAGCATTTTATCCGTAAACCCGGCGTTTGAAATCGTTACTGGATATAGTGAAGAGGAAGTACTTGGTAAGAATCCGAGCATGTTTCAATCTGGCATTCATGGGCCAGAATTTTACAAGGTAATGTGGGAGGAAATATATAGTACAGGAAAGTGGAAGGGTGAAATTTGGAATAAGAAAAAAAATGGGGAAGTATACCCAGAATGGTTAACGATCAGTTCCATTACCGATCAGGATGGAAAAATTACAAATTTTGTAGCTGTTTTTTCCGATTTAACCGGAAGGAAACATACCGAGGATAAATTAAGAAAATTAGCTCATTATGACACCTTGACAGGTGTAGCAAATCGTTATTCATTAAATACCCGTTTGGAAAGCTTGATCCAAACTGCTTTGAAATACAAGCAGCAGCTTGCCATTTTGTTCCTTGATCTGGATCGTTTCAAGCATATAAATGATACCCTTGGCCATAGCTATGGAGATATGCTTCTCAAAGAGGTTTCCCTCCGTTTAAAAGGGCTGATTAAAAACAAGGATATCATAGCTAGACTTGGTGGAGACGAGTTTGTCATTGTGCTCACCAATATTAAGCATCCGAAAGAAGCCGTTCATGTGGCAGAGGATATCATCCATTCATTAGCCCGCTCGTTTTTATTACACCAGCATGAAGTTTACATTTCCACTAGTATTGGAATTAGTTTTTTTCCTCTTGATGGACTTACTATGGAGGCATTATTGCGCAATGCTGATAAGGCCATGTATAAAGCAAAATCAAGTGGAAAAAATCAATATGAGCTTTATCATCACGAGATGCATAAGAATGAATCAAAGATCATGCAAATGGAAGTGCTTTTACGAAAGGCCATTGAAAATGATGAATTCTTTCTAGTTTATCATCCTCAGGTTGATATGAAATCAAAACAAATCGTTGGTGTTGAGGCTCTTGTGCGCTGGAAGCAGAAGGAACTAGGCATTGTTTCACCTGGAGAGTTTATTCCTTTAGCAGAAGAAACGGGGCTCATTATTCCAATTAGTGAATGGGTGATCAAGAAGGCCTGTGAGGATATTTTAAATATTCATCTCAAAGGGTATTCAAATATGTATGTTAGCATAAATATTTCAGCATTGCACTTTAACCATGATTCCTTTTTTAGATCAATTGAAGCCATATTTGATCAGGTGAATGTTGATCCACGTGCAGTTGAATTCGAGCTGACGGAGAGTATGATTATGCCGAATGCATCGGAAACCATTGGCAAGCTAGTCAAGCTTAAGAAGCTTGGTATTAAGCTATCCATCGATGATTTTGGAACTGGCTATTCATCATTAAGCTATTTGAATCGTTTTCCGCTTGACACATTAAAAATTGATAAGAGTTTTATTGGAAAATTAGGAATTTATCAAGATGATTCTTCGATTGTAGAAGCGATCATTTCCATTGCCCATCGCCTAAATTTGAAGATTGTGGCTGAGGGTGTTGAAAATAAGAAGCAAATGGACTTCCTGTCCAGGGAGAACTGTGATCGAATTCAAGGCTTTTATATAACAAAGCCGATTCCTTATCCCGAATTGCTGAACTTTCTAGAAAATTGGGATGAAGACCTATTAAATTAAGGGTGAAGCTATGTCAAAATATCAACTAATTGCTACGTCTGCCATGGGATTAGAGGCTCTCGTAGCAAAAGAAGTAAAAGCTTTAGGCTACGAATGTACAGTCGATAATGGTCGCATCAATTTTGAGGGGGACGAGCTGGCGATTGTCCGTAGTAATCTTTGGCTTAGAACAGCAGATAGAATCAAGCTGAAGGTCGGGGAGTTCAAGGCAACGACCTTTGATGAGCTTTTTGAAAAAACGAAGGCTCTACCATGGGAGCAATTTCTTCCTGAAAATGCTGAATTTCCTGTATCAGGGAAATCTGTAAAATCCAAATTATTTAGTGTTTCTGATTGTCAGGCGATTGTCAAGAAAGCGATCGTAGAAAGATTAAGAAATAAATATAAAAAAACAGGCTGGTTTGAAGAAAATGGACCTCTTTTTAAGATTGAGGTTTCGTTGCTCAAAGATACGGCACTAATCAGTATTGATTGTTCTGGTGCTGGACTACATAAAAGAGGCTATCGGGCAGGTCAAGGGGAGGCGCCAATTAAGGAAACGCTGGCGGCGGCTCTTATCATGTTAACGAATTGGACCCCGGAACGCCCCTTTGTTGATCCTTTTTGCGGGTCAGGTACGATTCCGATCGAAGCAGCGTTAATGGGTCAGAACATTGCACCTGGCTTTAATCGTGAATTTGTATCAGAGGCCTGGGAGTGGATTTCAGAGCAAACATGGGAAGAAGGAAGGAATGAAGCGGAGGATTTAGCAAACTATGATCAGCCGTTAGACATTACCGGTTCTGATCTCGATCATCGGATGGTCAAAATTGCGAGTGAAAATGCATTTGAGGCTGGGCTCGGTGACCTGATTACCTTCAAACAAATGCAGGTAAGGGATTTCCACACGACGAAGGAATATGGCGTCATTGTAGGGAATCCACCCTATGGAGAAAGACTGGGTGAAAAGGAAGCTGTCGAGAACATGTATCGAGAAATGGGGCGGGCGCTCGCACCATATGAGACCTGGTCTGTCTACATACTGACCTCAAACGAGAATTTTGAAGCTTGCTACGGGAAACCAGCGACTAAAAAGAGAAAGCTCTTTAACGGCTTCATCAAGACAGACTACTATCAATATTGGGGAAAGAGACCTCCAAGAAACAACAGGGAATAAACGCAGTAAATTTTGAATAGAATACTATTGTTATGAAAGGCTCTTTCTAACGGATTATGGTTATGTGGAAGAGCCATATCAAAAATGGAGATGGAGGATTGACAATGAGGTATTCTATTTTAGACTTTAATTCGATTGAACGTGCTCTAGCTGTTTCTATTGAAGCGCTTGGACATGAGGGGGATGAAACATCCCATCGTCTTGCGAGAGAACAGCTGATAAATGCTCGAGAAGAATTAAAGCGAGCCTTGTCATTTTCCATGTCTCATATAAACGGACAATAGGACGACAAAACCATAAAAGAAGGGGGCTGACTCTCGAATCAAACAAGAGGCAGTCTTTTTTCTTTTTCTTGATGGTACCTGGTACCGCCAGTAGACAAATAGGTAAATTTGTCCACGTGGGGTGGACAGTGAGTTAGGGAGGATACGATGCAAACGAGGTTACCTTTTTCGGTTTCGAAGTCAGAAACCTTTATAGATAAGTTAGGAGAATGGATCGGTGATGTGTTTTACGACATTTTGCCAGAGGCGGGATTTGAGCTAAGGGATGAGCAGATCTATATGGCCTTTCAGTTAGAAAAGGCATTTAAGGAAAAGAAGGTTATTTTTGCAGAGGCAGGAGTCGGAACAGGAAAGACGATTGTCTACCTCCTATACGCCATTTGTTATGCTCGATATACGAATAAGCCGGCTATCATTGCCTGTGCTGACGAAACCCTCATAGAACAATTGGTAAAAAAAGAAGGGGACATTGCCCGGCTTGAAAAAGCGTTGGATCTCAATATCGATGTCCGTCTTGCAAAATCCAGGGATCAATACCTTTGTCTTAATAAGCTAGACAAGTTGGTCACAGAGGGTGAGCCTTTTAGCACCGTGTATGACAGTCTCCCTGATTTTGTCCATCAAGAATCTTCCATGCAATCCTACCGGCATTATGGAGATAGAAAGGATTACCCTGAATTAACGAATGAGGAGTGGGCCGGGATAGGCTGGGACCCCTTGCAGGATTGCTTTACCTGTGACCAAAGGCATCGCTGCGGCCAAACCCTTCATCGAGACTATTACCGTAATGCCAGAGATTTAATCATTTGCTCCCATGATTTCTATATGGAGCATGTATGGACAAAGGAATCTCGCAAAAGAGAAGGCCAATTGCCGCTATTGCCAGAGAGCTCCTGCGTGGTCTTTGATGAGGGACATCTGCTTGAATATGCCAGTCAAAAGGCACTAACCTATCGCTTTTCAGAGCTGACATTGGAAACACTCCTCACGAGACTAATGGAGAATAATGTGCGGGAGAGGACCCTTCATATTATCGATGAAGCCCTCGTTGAAAATGAACGGTTTTTTCAAGCATTAGCACATACATCTGTAAAAAGTACAGATTCAGATAAACAAGCTGTAGTGAAGACAAGGGAGGTCCTGAGCTGTGGCAAAAACCTACAGCAGCTTCTGTTATCCCTTGAGGAAGAGCTTGTTTTTGAAAGCGAAATGTATGTCATAAACGAATATGATCTCAAAATTGTGGAAGAGTATTTAGAACAGATTACGTATTCTTTATCTCTTTTTCTTAAGGAATTAAAGGGGATCATTTGGTTTGAGGAAAACAACGAAGAGAGAACCTTAGTCATCATGCCGAGAATGGTTGAGGACATCTTGAGAGAAGAAGTCTTTTCACAAAGAAAACCATTTGTTTTTTCATCTGCTACCCTTTCTGAAAATGGCTCCTTTGAGTATATTGCAGGCAGCCTTGGAATTAAGGATTATCTTTCGTTCTCTGTTGCTTCTCCATTTGATTATGATGAGAATATGGAGATCAGAATGCCTGTTTTCTCAAACGGCCTAGAGGAGAAGCTCGCCTATACATTAGAAAGCTTGCAGGCGTCAAATGGGAGAGGTCTTGTACTCTTTACGAACGACGAGGATATGGTGAACTTTAAGGAATATGCTGTAGGAAAAACCAATTTTCCTCTATATTTTGAAGGGGATGCTGAAATCAGTACATTGGTGTCTCATTTTCAAAATGACGAGGCTTCTGTTCTTTGCACGACTCATCTATGGGAGGGGCTCGATGTTCCTGGACCATCTCTAGAAAATGTCATCATCTTTGACCTGCCGTTCCCGCCTTATGACCCTGTCTTTACGACCAAGCGGGAAGGAACCGACGATCCGTTTGAAGAAGTGGACATGCCTTATATGATTCTTCGCCTGAGACAAGGCATCGGTCGCCTCATTCGGACCCATGAGGATAAAGGGAAGGTTCACATATTGATCAATGAGGACATCGATCAGCAAACGATTGAAAAAATAAAACAGGTTTTACCGACGGAAGTTACTATCTAAACAAAAGAAGAGACAGCCCGCCGGCTGTCTCTCTCCTTTATCTGCCAATGGCCCTTAAGCCATCCTCTGTCATCCTTTCAGGAGTCCATGCTGGCTCCCAAACGAGCTGTACGTCCACCTCATCAATCTCTTCCATTTCTTCAACACAATATCTTACACCACTTACGATACTGTCATGAAGCGGGCAGCCTGGAGTTGTCAGAGTCATCGTAATCGCTGCGATCCGGTCCTCAAGCAAGGAAATATCATAGATCAATCCTAGGTCCACTACATTAATATTTAATTCAGGGTCATAGACTCTTTTCAAGTTTGTACGAATTTTTTCGATAAGTGCTACTTGTTCTTGTAGATTCATCGTGAATCCCTCCTATTTTTTCATCACGCTCATAATCACAGCACCAAAAATCACTGCCGCCAAAGTAACGATGGATTGACCGATATAGAAAAGAATACTAATTTTTAACACCAGTCCAATGGCAACGGCCAATACCCCAATCGTAAAAGCAATAAAGAGCGGCAGAGCAATTTTCTCGTTCATCATGTCCTTCAAGGAAGGAACATCTTTTTTCCCTATCACCTTCGAATACTTATGAGTCCACCACAGGAATGGAACAATTTTATACAAATACCCAATAATGCTAAAGGCAATCCAGAGCATTAAATAGGCAACCATTAAAGGACCAATGAAGCTTGTAAAATGGTTCGACAAAGCGGCTAAAAATGCTAGTAGGTGAATCACCTCTCCAAAGATGATCGCAAGCAAGGCAAAGCTAAATGGGCGATCGAGCTTTTTCTTGATTCTTTTTTGAATAATGGTATAAACATGGTAGGCAAAAAGGCTAAAACCGATAAGTAAGAAAAGCAATCCACCTTTTAGTAAAAGTGGTTGATCAAGGGCGAAGGAGCCTACCATGAAAACCAAACCTGACATATAAAAGCTGTACACATAACCCGCTAGCTTCATTGCAAAGCCATGGGCAAGCGAGAACATTGGTGCCATTTTATAGGAAAATCCAAAGATTAATAGTGTAAACCATCCAGCAGTCCCTAGAAGCAGGTGGCTATGGAATAGGAACGAATAATGGTCTTTGGCAAAGCCTGTTCTCATGCTGACAACCATCGTAATTCCGATCAGGATCGTTAAGAACAGACAAATTAACGCGGTGCCAACGAAAAGGGTTAGGATATTCGGTTTCGCTTGTTTTCTTAAGGTCATCCACATCTGCAAAAGAAACATAAGAATCCCTAAGAGCATCACGATACCAGGGATAAGTGCGCTTTGGGGCGCTGCATAAAGGGTGATGGCAAACCACACAATCCCAACTGCGGTCACAGTAAATTGAATAAACCCAAATTTTTCGTTCCAAATCGGCGTTAGAAAGGCTACAGGTACAAGCTGATACATCGCTCCCATTGCAATCATTAGAGCCCAGCCCAGTATAAACAAATGGGCGGCTGACCAAATGGCCGGGATCCGAAAACTCCCATTTAGAAGGGCTTCCCCTTGAAAAAGAAGAATGATTTGAGAGCCAACGATCGCAATGATGCTAAACAATATGAAGGAAAAAGGTAGTTTAATATTTGTTTCGCTACCCATATTTTGTGGTATCATGTCATCTCACTGTCCTTATTTCGTGATTTCAATCGTATAGCTACCATCCTCATTCGGTTCAGTGGTATGCTTATAGCCTAATTCATCTAATTGTTCATATAAGAACATAGGTCTGCGGTCATTGATAATTTTTAAGGTCTCACCCGTTTGCAGCTTTTCCAATGCCTTTAGAGTTCTCATCATTGGCTGTGGTGGTTCTAAACCTCGATTGTCCAACATCATGTACGCTCACCCCTTTTTTGTAAAAGTAATTTTCCAATGCTTCTTCTCAACTTCCTCTAGTTCATGCTCAAAGCCCTTTGCTTTTAGAATGGGTAAAAGAGGAGTTGGTTTAAAGGGTGCGTGAAGAATAAAGATATCTCCGGCCTCTAGACCTTTCACTGCTTCCATAATCTTTTGGAAGGGCTCGATCTTATTTTTTAGGTCCTCACGTACGTCCAATTCAATTATTTTTTTCTCCATTTTTAATATCTCCTTTATCTGTCATTTGTAGTTTAATGATAATCATTTTCATCCAACCATATCGTGATATGCATCACAATTGAACAAAAATATTTTTTTTGGCTGTGTGATGACACTCACTTTCCAAAAGAAAGAACCCATCTATACTTTTGATTGTAAGCGATAGGACAGAGAACATTTGAAGCCTATCTAATTTCAAAATGATATTGGAGTGATTGAAATGATAGAATTTGCAGCACAGGTGATTGCACCGAATTATCCACCAAAAGAGAAGCATCCAACCATATTGAATACCTTCGAATCTCTGAACCCAGGTGAATTCATGCTTTTGATTAATGATCATGATCCTAAACCATTAAGGTATCAATTCATGATTGAGAAGCCTGATGAGTTCTCATGGGAATATCTTGAGGAGGGTCCAGAGATCTGGAGGGTGGCAATCGGGAAAAAATAATGGGAGGAGAGAGCAGCTTATTGATTCTGCTCTCTCTTTTTTTCAACAACTATTCTGAAAAATGTGATAAAATGGAGGAGTAGTCGCATTAATAGGAGGAACAGTATGAGTGAAACAGTAAAGCAAGTAGAGCAGGAGTTTTTAGAATATGTAGGGAAAATGAGTGCATATGGAGAGGCACTTTCGCTAATTTTTTGGGATTTGCGCACGGGGGCTCCTAAGAAGGGAGTAGAACAGCGTTCACAGGTGATTGGAATCCTATCCGCTGAGGTATTTGACATGTCTACCTCAGATAAGATGGGCTTCTTTATTGAAAGACTTTCAGAAGCAGATGCGGTAGGAGTTATCTCAGAAATCACGAAAAAGACCGTAGAGCATTGCAAAAAAGAGTATGAGAGAAATAAGAAGATTCCTGCTGAAGAGTACAAGCAATATGTCATTCTTCAATCGAAGGCAGAAAGCGTGTGGGAGGAAGCAAAGGAAAAGTCTGACTTTGACATGTTTAAACCTTATCTTGAAGAGCTGATTGAAACCAATAAACGGTTCATTACATATTGGGGATACGAAGGCAATAAATATAATACTTTGCTAGACATGTATGAACCAGGAATTACTGTCGAAGTACTCGATCAAGTTTTTGGTGATTTGCGTGAAAAAATCGTACCCCTTGTGAAAGCAATCTCTGAATCTAGTCATAAGCCGGATACTTCCTTTCTATTTGAACACTTTCCAAAGGAAAAGCAGCGTGATCTAAGCATCGAGATTCTCGAACAGATGGGCTACGATTTCCAAGCTGGACGTTTGGATGAAACGGTGCATCCTTTTGAAATCACCATCAATAATAGAGATGTCCGGGTTACGACGAAGTATGATGAAAGTGATTTCCGCGTAGCTGTATTTGGAACGATTCATGAGGGCGGGCATGCTTTATATGAGCAAAATATTTCAAAGGATTTAGTAGGGACACCATTATGCACGGGTACCTCCATGGGAATCCACGAGTCCCAGTCACTTTTCTATGAAAATCTAGTAGGCCGTAATTTTCATTTCTGGAAGAAGAATTATGATCTATTAAAATCATACGCAGGCGGCCAGTTTGATAAGGTTACGCTGGAAGAGTATTATCGTGCGATTAATGAATCAAAGCCATCCCTCATTCGTATTGAAGCAGATGAACTAACTTATCCACTTCATGTGATCATCCGTTATGAAATAGAAAAAGGCTTATTTAATGATGAAATTGAAGTAAAGGATTTGCCTCAAATTTGGAATGATAAATATGAGGAATACTTAGGAATTAGACCTGATACGGATGCAAATGGAGTTCTGCAGGATGTTCACTGGTCAGGAGGTATGTTTGGCTACTTCCCATCCTATGCCTTGGGTCTCTTGTATGCCGCTCAATTCAAGAATACGATGCTAAAGGACCTTCCTGAATATGATGAGTTGCTCGAAAAAGGGGAGCTTAAGCCGATTCAAGAATGGCTAACCCATCATATCCATCAATTTGGAGCGATGAAGAAGCCGCTTGAAATTCTCCAGGATGTGACAGGGGAAGGGTTGAATGCCCAGTATTTAGTGGATTATTTATATGAAAAATATCAAGGGATTTACCAATTGAACTAAAGCGTTCATGAAAAAAGAGGATGACATCTCGTCATCCTTTTTTTACAAGGCTTTTCTCAAGCCATGTTGCTTTTGAACAAAAAATCATAAGAAGTACTTCTATTTGATGGAGGTAACATGAAAAAACTTTTACCATACTTAATGATCGCTTTCGGTGCATCACTTTGGGGATTGATTGCCATCTTTGTTCGAGAATTAAAGGATGCGGGCTTAACAGAAATGGAGATTGTGACCGTTCGTGTTGCTTTTGCTAGTCTATTTCTCTTGTTAATTGGAGGAATAAGGTATCGATCCCAGTTTGCCATTGAGCTACGAAAGCTACCATTATTTTTCGGAACAGGGATATGTAGCATCGTCTTTTTTAATTACTGTTATTTCTCTGCCATTAACCAAATGAACATTTCAATCGCAGTCATCCTTCTGTATACTTCTCCAGCTTTTGTCACGATTCTATCCTACCTTTTCCTAAAAGAGCCATTGCATAAGAGAAAAATAGGAGCGGTTATGGGTACGATTATAGGCTGCGTTTTGATTGCTGGGATGTCGACAGGGGCAACATCAAACATAACATTGGTAGGGGTTCTCACAGGACTTGGAGCAGGGTTAGGTTATGCATTATACAGCATATTTGGAAAGTTTGCATTGGAACATTATAAGCCTTTTACCGTAACATTGTATACCTTCATAGTAGCGACAGTAGTCTTGCTTCCGTTCTCGAGTATATGGGGGAAGTTGGATCTCTTGTTGCAAAGCAAAGTACTCTTAATTAGTGCAAGTCTTGGCTTAATTCCGACTGTGTTAGCTTATTTTGTTTATACTTGGGGACTAGAAAAGACAGAGAGCAGTAAGGCCGCTATTATTGCCACAGTTGAGCCAGTTGTCGCAACGCTCGTTGGCATCGTGGTCTATCAAGAAAAAATGGGGTTCGTTCAATTTCTAGGAGCATTGCTGATTTTAATGTCTGTCATTATGGTTAATTTGCCAGGGAAAGCGGAGAGACTAGCATCAATGGCAGGCACAAATAAAAAGAGCACTGATTCAGTAAGATGAACCAGTGCTCTTTATTCTCGTGTAAATTAGTCTAGTGAATTACCAGAACCTACCGCCCTTTGCTCCTGGAGGTGCATTTTGGATAAGGTCGATAAATGGAATTGTATAAGCGAATAGAATTAATAAAACTGTAATTCCAAGCCATAGCTTCCAGTTTTCGAAGACCATTGGAGCTTTTTCTGCTTGGTTTGTAGCTTCTCCAACAGGGAATTCCTGCTCTCCCTTAGGTGCAAAGAATGCTAGATTAATAAAGATATAAACCATTAATAGGACAGCGATGAATAGAATGGAGCCACCAACTGCTTGGGCAATTTGGTAAGGAATCCATTCAGCTGCTTGTGGAGCACCGCCATATTCAGAGAATGATGAACGACGAGGTGCGCCTAAAAGTCCTGCAGCATGCATAGCTCCTGACATGAAAGTCATACCGACAGCCCATAGAATACCTTGAGTAAGAGCTAATTTATTCATCTTCTTTGTTAATGTACGACCAGTTAAATGTGGTACAAGCCAGAATGTTACTCCGAAGTAGGTAAGGACAACCGCAGTTGCAACAGTTAAATGGAAGTGTCCAGTTACCCAAATCGTATTATGAACAACCTGATTCATTTGGTGGGAAGCGTTAACCATACCACCAGCACCACCTGGAATGAATGCAACCATTCCGATAAATGGTACAGTGAAACGTGCATCTCCCCAAGGTAGCTTCTTAAGCCATCCGAAGAGGCCAGTAGCACCTTTAGAGCGACCAAAGCTTTCAAACGTAGCAAATAATGAGAATGCTGTCATTAAAGATGGAATGACAACTAAGAATGTAAGAATTACCTGTAAGAATTTCCAAGCAGGGTCAATACCAGGCTCTAACAACTGATGGTGGAACCCTACAGGAATTGAGAACAATAGGAATAGAATGAAAGACATTCTAGCTAAGGAATCTGAGAATACTTTTGTTCCAATTACCTTTGGAACGACGACATACCATGCCATGTAGGCTGGAAGCAACCAGAAGTAAACCAATGGGTGTCCAAAGTACCAGAAAAGCGTGCGGCTAATACCCACGTTAACTGTATCAACAATACCTAAAGACCAAGGTAATAATTGAATAAGAACGGTTGAAGCAACCCCAATGGTAGCTACACACCACATTAATGTGTTGATAAGAGCCATAAATGTAAGCAATGGACTTGGTTGCCCTGGGTTTGCACGTCTCCACTCTGCATATTTCATAATGATCACAGCAGAGTTAAACCAGCTTCCCACAACAACAAGGGTTAGGCCTAAGTAAAATAACGCATGTGCTTTTAATGGAGCATAGAATGTAAATAAAACAGAAGCTTGGTTAAGAAGAACCATGACAGCAGCCATGACTGTTCCAACTAAAGCAATCCAGAAGCCGATCCAACCAACCGTTCTTTGCTTATTGGTAAGGGTACCGGAAGTTTTACTTACAGCAGCTAAATGAAATCCTAGAATGAAAAATGTTGTAAGTACAAGACCTAAAAGAACACCATGAACGGTTAAAACTTGATAATATCCGATTCCGAAAGGAAGTTGAAATTTACCTGAACGAACTAGTACTTGTAATAAACCGGCAAGACCACCGACTAAAAGAGCAGTGAATGCTACATAGAAATGCGCCATTGATAATTTGGCATCACGAGGGTCAACTTTTGAACTTAAAGATGCTTTAAGCATTATTCCACCACCTTAATTTTCGAAGTCATCATGTGGTGTCCTGATCCACAATACTCATTACATAAAACTAAATATTCACCTGGCTTATCAAATGTTGTAACAAGTTCACTAATATAACCAGGTTCAACCATCATGTTAATATTGGTACCAGCTACTTCAAAGCCGTGAATAACGTCCTTTGTTGTCGCAATGACTTTTACCTTTGCACCTAGTGGAACTTCCACATCTCCAGGTGTATAAGCAAATGCTTGTGCAACAAACACTAATTCATAATCCCAATCTTTTCCTTCAACCTTCTTGAGCCCAGGCTCATTAAATGGAGCAGTTGTGTCAACTTTTTCAGGGTCAACCGTTGCTAGACAGCTTGGCGGTTGGTTGCCAAGGTAGAAGGCACTGACACCTAATACAGTTAAGAAAACGAGAAGTGCTGTTACCCCGAAAATTAGCCATATTTTTTCAAACTTATGCATATGCATGGCTTTAATGTCCCCTTTCTAATCACTAAAAACGATCTAAGTATAAGAAGTAAACGCCTACCCATGTTACAACTAGAATGGCTCCTAGTATGAAAACGGAAGCTAACGTTCCTTTCAAAGAGGAATGCTCCTCATTCTCAGGTTGTGTATCGTACTTCATTTCCGCTTTCGCCATAACACTCACTCCTTTCGAATATTTAGAAAATGTAAATGATTACATTTTCATCATACTAGACAATTTTTGAGAATCCATATGGAATATAGGATTTCACAAATTGTTCATTACTCATATAAACACCATCCTAGTAGTGAAAACTTAATATAACAGTGATTTAAATCACATAGGACTCCAAGGGAATGTGAACATTTTGTGAATGTAAAAAAATGAAAACCCACTTCTTTTCCAGTAATCAGTGGAATTCAGTGGGTTTAGGAAATTCTTCTATTTGATTCTTATTTCATCATCCGTCAAAATGCATCTTCTACAAATATCGTATCCGGGTCTTTTTGGATTGTGTTTATCAAAAAAGTTAAGGAGCTCTTGGGTCACAGCAAACCGACCAAGCCAATACTCAGAGTTTTCATTTTTATTTGAAGCTTGATGTGCGATAGCATGCTCTTCCTTAATTCTTTGAATCAAATTAGTTAGAGTTGTATAGGTATCTTTCAAGACTCACTCACCTCTTAAGTGAATTCTAGCATGTTCAAATTGTTTACAATATGATTTACCTCACAATTGTAAGATTAAAAAGTGGTTTAATTTCTTTCTTAAGGGGAAAGGTCAGTTACAAACTAATCACAGTCGATTGCTTTCTATAATAAAATAAGATATCAACAAATTCTGTATGAAGTGAGTGGTTATATGGAGAAATATTATTGTGATCATTGTCGTCTTTTATATGACGGGCAAGAACGATGTACGGCATGTGGTGCATCTGTGAAAAATAAAATATGGATTGAAGTACAAAATCAGCCATCTTCAAATGATTTTACACCCAATAACTAAAATAAAAAAGTGCAGCGGTCAACTGCACTTTTTTGGCTTATTTGAATATATGCCTAGTCTAATTCCACCGCTAAAACAATCTCCATTATTCCTACATTTGCAATATGGACGGGCAGACGGAAGGCACGGTTAAATCCATATATTTTAGTTTGACCCACGAAAACAGTTGGGGGAGTAATATCCATTTCAAAGCCTCTTTGAGAAATAGTTGTGGATAAGTTACCAGCGATCATATTGCCTAACTCACCAGCAAAGGACTCAAGCATCTCACCCTCGAGGAACATTCCAAACATTCCCTCGCCGATTTTTCCGAAAATCTCTTCCTCACCATCAATGATCACTCTCCCACGCACATCACCCGTCATCCCTATTAATACCCCGATTGAATGCTGGGTAAAAGGTTGTGTGAATAAAGAAGGCTTGTCTATCTTTATTTCAAATGGAAGGACCGCTTTAACTGATTCAATAGTCCCATTTAAAATATCTGTAATGCTTTTTGTTAAAGTCACGAAACATTCCCCCACTACTTAATTACTATTAATTAATAGTACCATATCTATGTTGATCTGAAAGTACGAATTGTAACTAAATATAAAAAACTTGATCTGGAAAAGTTTAATAGATGAAGTTTGCTAGGATTCCAATTATAATAAAGGAGCACAACAATCCTTCAAAACAATGGACTTCCTTCAATTTCGATTGGGGGAAGTTTTTTTTGCATAATTCTAACGGATTTGGAAAAGGTAACCATATAGATATTTCAGAATCCTTGTATGAAGGAGAGATGTGGATGCCCACGATACTGTCTATTGGAGAAATCTCCCCTCCCTTTAAGCTCACTCAGAAGGAAGCGATGGAGTTTTCACGAAATCTTTTTTCAACTACCTTTAAGGATATCGATCGGCTGCTAAAAATTTTTCAGCATGGACAGGTTGATGCCCGTTTTTTTGTTAAAGAAATAGAATGGTATAAATCTGATAGAACGTTTGAAGAGAAAAATAACGCGTATATCGAACAGGCTGTGGAATTAGGAGCGAAGGCAATTCAGGTATGTCTTCAGCAGGAAAAATTCCTTCTTGAGCCAATTGACTACGAAGAGATTGATGCCATATTCTTCATTTCAAGCACAGGAATTTCAACGCCAAGTATCGAGGCAAGAATCATGAATCAGCTTCCTTTTTCACCTCATACGAAAAGAATTCCGATATGGGGCTTAGGCTGTGCAGGTGGAGCATCTGGACTAGCCCGCGCATTTGAATACTGCCAGGCCTATCCGAATGCACTTGTGCTAGTATTAGCCGTGGAGTTCTGCAGCTTAACCTTCCAGCCCGGTGACCTTTCCAAAAGCAATCTGATCGGCACCTCTCTATTCGCAGATGGAGTGTCCTGTGCTCTTCTAGCTGGAGATAAATTTGATCGGAAAAAACGGCAAAGAGTTGAAAGTGTTCCTGCCATTCTCTCCACCCATTCGACCACGATGAAGGATTCCATCGATGTCATGGGCTGGGATGTGAAAGACGAGGGATTATTTGTCGTGTTCTCCAGGGATATCCCCACCATAATTGAAGGGGAGCTGAAGGAGACAGTAGACTATTTTCTATCCCAGCATGATCATAAAATCTCCGATATGGAGCATTTCATCGCTCATCCAGGTGGTAAAAAGGTGTTGGACGCCTATGAAACATCCCTCTCCATATTACCCGATAAGACGCAAATTTCCCGTGAGGTATTAAGGAATTTTGGAAACATGTCATCGGTAACCATCCTTTATGTACTGAAAAGATTCATGGAAATTGGCAAGGAAGGAGAACTCGGTTTGGCCGCTGCCCTTGGACCTGGCTTCAGTTCAGAGCTTCTCCTTTTAAGGTGGGTATGATGTTTTGGTTATTTATTGGTTTCGTTATATTTCAGCGGTTGATAGAGCTAATAATTGCCAAAAGAAATGAAGCCTGGGTCAAGAGTTTGGGGGCAGTCGAGGTCGGTCAGTCCCATTATCCGTACATGGTCATGATTCATGGGTTATTTTTTGTAGTCATGATGGCAGAGGTATTAGCATTTCACCGAACTCTTTCGCCAGTCTGGCCACTTCTTGTGATTTTCTTTGTGATCACTCAAATCGGGCGAATATGGATTATTTTTACCTTGGGGAAATATTGGAATACGAAAATATTGATTCTTCCAAATGCGAAATTGGTCAAAAGGGGATTGTATCGCTATATAAGGCATCCGAACTATCTGATCGTCACTCTTGAATTTATCATTATCCCTTGTATGTATCAGGCTTACTTTACAGCGATTCTCTTCAGTTTACTGAATGTTGCGATATTATCTGTACGAATTCCAATGGAAGAGGCTGCACTCGCAAGGTTGACAGAGTACGATGAAATATTTGAGGGGAAGAGGCGACTTATCCCTGTTATGAAAAAAGAGTGAACATTTCGAAGTAGATGTTGAAAATGATTATCATTCGTGATAAATTGTAAGTGAGCTGAAAAATCAAAAGATAAAAGAGTTTAAATGAGTGAAAAGGATGTGTTACATATGGTGTCTGTCTTTATCGTGTCAACCATAGTCGTTTATTCCTTTGTAATGAAGCATGTATTGAATCATGTGAATAAGCCATCAACCATACAGTCAAAATAATTTGTTATAGAGCTAGGTCCTAAAGGATCTAGTTTTTTTCTATTTTTATAAGAAATATGGAGACAGATCAGTTAAAATATAATGGGATCAATTACGAACATATAAGGGGTATAGAAAATGATTGAAACGGCTTCACAGATGGATGTAAAAGCAATGGAGGAAAAAATTGCTTCTTTGCATCATTTTTTTCAGGCTAATGGGGATGAGGAAACGGCGGAAAAGGCAAAACAGCTGCTTATCAAACTTCATCATCAGGAATATGCGATCGCCTTTTGCGGACATTTTTCTGCGGGGAAGTCGAGCATGATCAACAGGATTATTGGGGAAAATCTGTTGCCTTCAAGCCCGATTCCAACGAGTGCAAACCTCGTCAAAATAAAATCGGGAAAAGAATATGCAAGAGTGAATTTTAAAGAGGGGAATCCCCTCCTTTATCCAGCACCATACAACTATGAAAAGGTCAAAACCTACTGCAAGGATGGGGATTCCATCCAATCGATCGAAATTAGCCATGCAACCGATAAATTACCAGCGGATGCATGTATTATGGATACACCAGGCATTGATTCAACCGATGACGCCCACGCCCTTGCGACGGAATCAGCGCTGCATTTGGCCGATCTAGTGTTCTATGTCATGGATTATAACCATGTTCAATCAGAGTTGAATTTTCTGTTTACACGTGAATTAACTCAGGCAGGGAAGGAAGTCTACCTCGTAATCAATCAAATTGATAAGCATAGAGAGGACGAACTAAGCTTCGCGGAATTCCAGACAAGTGTGAAGGATTCCTTTGCCGCTTGGGGAGTTCAGCCCGCTGAAATTTTTTACACAAGTTTAAAAGAGGAACAGCATCCGTATAATGACTTTTCTCGACTGCAGCAATTTATCCATTCCAAATGGGATGATAGGGCCTCGCTCCTGAAAGTATCGGTACTCCACTCATTAAGAAAGCTCACAGAGGAGCATGACCAATTTTTAAAAGCACGTGACCAGGAACAGCTTGATTCCTATGAAGCACAATTGGCAGAGCTTCCAGTGGAAGAACAGGACTATCTTCCTGAACGTGTAGAGGAATTATCCCAGGCACTGAACAATATCTCCTCCGTTCTTGAAAGGAAGGAGAAGGCTTTCGATGAAGCGGTAGAGTCTATTCTCAAGAATGCCTATCTTATGCCTTTTGAAACGAGGGAGCTTGCGGAAAAGTATCTCCAATCAGCACAGGATGATTTTAAGGTTGGATTATTCTTTTCCAAACAGAAGACCGAACAGGAGAGACAGGTAAGGCTAGAGAGATTCTTCACAGACTTCAAGGAGAAAGTGACCTCCCAGCTCACCTGGCATTTAAAGGAGCTCCTGAACCGAACGGTGAAGGAAGAGGAAATAAACGATTCTGTTTTACTAAGTAGGATTCAAGATTTTTCAGTTCCAATAACAATGGAAGATCTCGCTGGAGCGGTTAAGTCCGGGGCGAGACTATCCGGCGAATATGTGCTTCATTATACGGCTGAGGTAGCCGAGAATGCCAAAAAAGTGGCGCGTCAGCAATCAAGATTATGGGGAGATGCCTATCTTGAGCTCCTTCGCAAACAATTCAAACAGGAAAGCTTAAAGCTTGAAAAAGAACTAGCACAGTATACTCTTTATCTTGATGCTTGGAAAGGGAAGCAGCTTCTTTTAGAGCTTCAAACGGCGAGCATGATTCGGATGGAGCAAATGCTTAATGGAGAGCTTATAGAACAAACTTCCGATTTGGCTGAACTTTTGCATGAGAATGTTCAAATTGAAATCGTAAATAAGCAGGAAATGGAGGAACCTGTTGAACAAGAAAGGGTCAAGGAAATGTTCGCTGAAGAGGAAGCACCAACAAAAAATAACCATTCTCAAGATGCGGAACGACGGAAATCAACGGTTCAAAAGCTGAGAAAATCAGCACAGGCTCTCATATCTATTCCAGGCTTTAAGAAGATTTCGAATTTGCTCCTTGAAAAAGCGGACCGTCTTGAAAAGCAGAGCTTTACAGTGGCCCTTTTCGGAGCATTTAGTGCAGGAAAATCCTCCTTTGCGAACAGCCTAATAGGAGAAAAGCTATTGCCGGTTTCACCTAATCCGACGACAGCAGCCATCAATAAAATCATGCCAACGGATGAGAATAACCCACATGGTACTGTGAAGGTACGGCTTAAGTCAAAAGCAGCTTTATTTAACGATGTCGCTCGCTCGCTCGCTGCCTTCGATAGGACGGCTAGTGATTTTGACGAGGCTTTAACACAAATTAATCGGTTGATGGATGGGGTACAAGACCTTGATGTTCATGATAAAACCCATTTTTCTTTTCTTGCTGCCTTTCACAAAGGCTTTGAGGCCTATCGTAACAGCTTAGGCGAAACATTGATCACAGATGTCACAACCTTCCGGGAATTTGTGGCCAATGAGGAAAAATCCTGTCTTGTTGATTTAATTGAGGTTCATTATGACTGTGAGCTAACTAGAAAAGGAATTACCCTTGTCGACACCCCTGGAGCAGACTCCATTAATGCGAGACATACCGGGGTTGCCTTTGACTATATCAAGAATTCGGATGCGATTTTGTTTGTGACCTATTACAATCATGCTTTTTCCAAGGCAGACCGTGAATTTCTCATTCAGCTTGGTCGGGTGAAGGACTCATTTGAACTAGACAAAATGTTCTTTATCGTTAATGCGGTAGATTTGGCAAACAGTGAAGAGGAGAAAAATGATGTCCTGACCTATGTACATGATCAGCTTGTTCTTTACGGAATCAGGAAACCAACCCTTTTCCCAGTTTCCAGTCTTCTTGCTATAAAGGAAAAAGAGGAGGGCTCACTAGGCCATTCTGGAATTCAAGCCTTTGAAGAGAGCTTCTACTCCTTTATTACCCATGATTTATCAGATATGGCGATCAACTCGAGCCTAGTTGAATGGGAGAGAGGCCTTGAACAGCTACGAACCTTTATCCATTCTGCGAGTGAGGGGAATGAACTGAAGCAGAGGAAGAAGCTGGCATTAGAGAAGGAGCATCACGAGCTTCAGGAGCTACTAAAAAAGGCTGATCCAGATGCGTTTGTTCATAGATTGCATCAGGAAATTGAAGAATTGACCTTTTACATTAAGCAAAGAGTGTTTTTCAGGTTCAATGATTTCTTTAAGGAATCCTTCAATCCAACAGTGCTAAGGGATGACGGGAGAAATTTGAAAAAAGCCCTCCAGCAAGCCTTAGAGGAGTTCCTCCTTGACTTTGGGTTTGATTTCGCTCAGGAATTAAGGGCGACCACTTTAAGGATTGAAGCATTCATGGCAAAGCTGCTTGATGAATATCATCAGGCAATGACAAAGGATTTATGTAAGCTTAACGAGGAATTGTCATTCAGTCGCTATCAAATGAAGGAAATAGATACCCTCTCCTTTGAGCAGGCTTTTCAATCCCTTGACAGAGATTTATTCAAGAAGGTACTATCCTTGTTCAAAAATCCAAAAGCCTTTTTTGAAAAGAATGAAAAGCGCTTCTTGCAGGATGCGCTAAACGAGGTCTTGCAGCAGCCTTCCGAGCAGTATATAAATGAAGAGAAGGAAAGGCTAAAGACATTCTATACGGCTGAATTTGAAAAAGAGTTCCAAGCGCTTCTCCAGCAATTCCTAGAAGAAAGCACAGAGTATTATGAGGGAATGTATGCAACATTGAGCAATAATTACCCGGTTGAGGAGCTAATAGAAATAGAGAGAGAACTTAAAGGTTAAATATAGCGAGGAACGGCTAGCAAAGGAAAAACACTTATTCATCTGCATGAGGGCTAATTGTGATATAATCATATTTATGATTATGAAGTGGAGGGACATAATGGATAAACAAAATCATTCTCTCATGCTCGTAGATGGAATGGCACTTTTGTTTCGTGCCTTTTATGCGACTGCGGTTACAGGACAATTTATGATTAATTCAAAGGGTGTCCCTACCAATGCAGTACAGGGATTTGTGAAGCATATGCTTACGGCTTTTTCTTCCTTTCGACCAAGTCATGTGGCAGTTTGCTGGGACATGGGTAGCCAAACCTTCCGAACGGAAATGTTTGACGGCTACAAAGCAAATCGTGGCGAAGCACCAGTTGAGCTAATTCCACAGTTTGACCTTGTCAAAGAGGTAGTGGAGGCATTTGATATCCCGAACATCGGTCTTGCTGGCTTTGAAGCAGATGATTGCATCGGGACGATTGCTAAAAATATAGATGAAGACATTCATGTTAATATATTGACAGGAGATCGAGATATTCTTCAGCTGTTAGATGAACGGATCAAGGTGACTCTCCTTCAAAAAGGCTTTGGAAACTATTTAGTTCATACGAAGGATAGCTTTTTCGAAGAGAAGGGAATTCTTCCCCAGCAAATGATTGATGTGAAGGCTTTGATGGGTGACCCTAGTGATAATTACCCTGGGGTTAAAGGGATTGGTGAAAAAACAGCATTAAAGCTGATCAAGGAATTTGAGCATGTGGAAGGAATTATTTCCAATCTTCACCAGCTTCCAAAGGGACAGCGCACAAAGATCGAGCAGGATCTGGACATGCTCTATTTAAGCCGAAAGCTTGCGGAGATTCATTGTGAGGTTCCGATCCAGTATTCATTGGAAGAGGCCAGGCTAAAGATTAACCAGGAAAAGGTACAAGAGAAGTTCGCTGAAGTTGAATTTAAGGGATTGACACGTTTCCTTCAATTGAACGAGGAGTATGTAAGCTAAAGGGCTGTCTCATGTCGAGCAGCCCTTTTTACTTGGGATAAAGGGGCCTTGCTTAAATTTTTGTATTGCTCTTTTTCGCCCGGTTTTCCAGTTTGCTTTTTGGGTTCTCGGTTAATTCAGCATCCTGGCCGTAGCCTTGCGGATTGACCCCAGGTGCTTTCTTCCCTCTGTTTGTTCGATGACTAATACTCCCCAAAATTAACACCTCCATTCCTCATGCTTAAGTATTTGCGTTTCGCTTCTTTCTCATTCAAATGTCTGCACTTTAGACATTCTTTGAAAAAACATAGAAATTTGTCGAAAATTAAGATAAAATTTATCCTATAATGGTAAGGAGAGGAATCATGATTGTGAATTTAGGGGAATATTTACAATTATTAGGGAGTAAGGGGTTCCAGTTCGGCGAGGATGCCATCGGATTCATCTATTTTGGCAAGCAATATACAAATGCTTCCGAAGAAATGGCCAAGACAGCACTCGAGCTAACCTTGAAGGCTCAAAAAACCTTCGATGGAAGCTTCTATATCTCGTTGTTAGAGCTCTTTACCACCAATCAGATCGCATCGAGACAAGAGGCGATTAGGTTTGTTAGAAAAGAAAACATTCTAACGATATAAAAGGCGCGTCGAATGAATCGACTCGCCTTCCTAAGTTTATGTACCTAAGGTATTCTCTTGCTTCTTCTTTTGCTTGTAGAAAATGCTTGCTGACGGGAGCTCTGCAAAGATCATGCCAGCCAAAATAAGAACGCATCCCATGATTGCACTTGCAGACAAGCGATCATGTGCCCAGATGAATCCAGTAATCGCCGCAAAAACCGGCTCTGTGGCAAAAATCAGAGCAACTCTTGTCGGCGTAGTGAATTTTTGAAAATTGGTTTGGGCAAAAAAGGCTAAGGCTGTCGCAAAAACGGACGTAATTAATAAGGCAATGATAACTGAACTGTTTAAGATAATGGCTGGCTGAAAAGCTAATGTCCAATCCTCAAATAAAAAAGAATAGATAAGGGATAGAACAGCAACCGTGCCAATTTGAATCACGGTCAAAAATAAGGTGGGAAATTGACTACTGTACTTCCCGGTAAACACAATTTGCAGTGCAAATGCTATCGCACATAAAAACACAAGGGCGTCTCCTTGGTTGAGGGCGGAAATATCCGTCATCGTTAATAAATACAGCCCAACGGTCGCAACTAGCACGCCGATAATCGCATTCTTTGTCGGTCGTAGCTTCAGGAGCAATAATGACAACAAGGGAACTAGAATTACGCTAAGCCCTGTAATAAAGCCTGCTTTTGAGGAACTCGTATATAAAAGTCCGATCGTTTGGGTAGCATAGCCGAAAAATAGCCAAACTCCAATGATGAAGCCTGAAAGAAATATTTTTCGGTTTGCCAAAGCTAGCTGTTTTCGCTCAAATAATAAAAGCCACCCGCCCAAAATCATTGTGGCAATGAGGAAGCGGATGCCGTTAAAGGTGATCGGAGGAAGCAGGTCAATTGCATTTTGGACGATTACAAATGTAGCACCCCAAACAAGGGCCACAAGCAACAAAGATAAATCAGCAAATAATTTACTATTCGTCAACGCAATTACCTCTTTTCGCTGTTTTTATGGATTCCAGCCCTAGCCAGCTGATCCGCCATCTTGTTTTCTGCGCTCGGAATCCATTTCATGAAGAACAAATCAAATTCTCCTCTTAAATGCAATGCTTCCTCAAGGAAAGGCTTGTAGGCAGCATTTTTGACAAACTCTTTTTCTAACGAGCGATTGACAAGCTCAGAATCGGTACGAAACGAAACGATCCGATATCCCTTTTCAAGACAGATCCCTAATGCTTTAATTAGGCAAGAGAATTCGGCTTCATGATTGCTCATCACACCAAGAGGGATGGAGTAGTTTTCTAGAATCCCATTGCCTTTAATGAAAATCCCAGCTCCACTTGGACCGGGATTGCCAGCACTTGCCCCATCAATGTATACTTCAATCAAGACATTGCCTCCCAAACTAAAACTTGAGTACTTCACTGAGTTAAACTAATAAATAGTTTATCATAAATGGATGGAAAAAAGGACATCTTAAATGACATCACTTCAGCTTTTTCTGACAATTATTTAGTATGAAAATAGAAAAATCCCATAGATGGATGAATCGAGCAGAAACGAGGTTGAATCATGAAATATAAACTGGAGATGGATTTCAAAATTAAAGGAAGCAAAATCGTTCCCTTTGTGTCAGATTGGTTAGATTCTGAGACAGCACTTGCTTGTGGTGAGGAGCTGGAAAAGACAGGAAAGGCCATGAACATTAGTTATACGGATGAAATGAACAGCAGCTGGTCGCTGAAGGAGTTGCGTAAGCTGACGGCCGAAATTGAAGAAGAGCCCCATGATATCACTGTATATTTTGATGGAGGTTTTGACAAAAATGTAAATGAGGCAGGACTTGGGGTAGTGATTTACTATAAGCAAGGAAAAAAGAATTATCGATTGCGGGCTAATGAGCTTATTAAAGAAATGGATACGAATAATGAAGCGGAATATGCAGCATTGTATTTTGCATTGAATCAGCTTCAAGAATTAGGCGTCCATCATCTCCCATGTGAAATTAAAGGAGATTCTCAGGTGGTGCTGAAGCAGCTAGAGGGCGAATGGCCATGCTTTGAGGAAAACCTAAATCGCTGGCTTGATCGAATTGAGGAGAAAATTGGTGAGCTGGGGATTGAGCCAAAGTATACATCTCTATCTAGAAAACAAAATAAAGAGGCCGACAAGCTTGCAACCCAAGCTCTTGAGGGAACGATGATCAATAGCAAATTGGAAATATAAAATTAAAGTAAGGTGGTTGTCTTTTGAATCGAAAAGAAATACTGCAAGAGGTGGAGGAGCTGTTAAGCGGATATTGCAATGGTTGCTTTTTATATAAATATCATAAGCTTGAACGAGGGAGAACGTATGCCCACCGGTTCTGCATTTCCGAGTGTACGATTGGCGAAAAGATAAGGGATTTTGGTCATAGATTAGAATAACAAAAGGCTGGCAACGATATGCCAGCCTTTAATATCTTATATAATTAAAGTTTAACGACGTTAGCAGCTTGAGGTCCGCGGTTGCCTTCGACGATTTCGAAAGAAACTTCTTGGCCTTCTTCTAAAGATTTGAAGCCGTCACCTTGAATAGCTGTGAAGTGTACGAATACATCGTCTCCACCTTCAACTTCGATAAATCCGAAGCCTTTTTCATTGTTAAACCATTTTACTTTACCGTTTTGCATAATAAACTTTTCCTCCTAAGCCTTCAAGACACCTAGTGCCTAAAAAAATATATTATCATTAAACTAGATATATAAGTGCAAATTGTTGCCAAATGCGCCAATATATTCTGAGTAATGATGATTTTACTATACATGATTGCTACTTAACCGTCAAGCTAAGAGAGCGAATTTAATAGAAAAACAACTAAAGATTCTGAAAAATCCCCCGTAGGCCATTTTTCACAACCTTGCCAAAAAAATACTGTTGTTGGGATGAAAAATTTGTTATGATTTACATAAATAAACAGTATATGGAAGGCGGGTGGCGTGGTGAGACGCGGTATCCTCAACTTTATCAACAAGGGAACACCTATGACTTTATCGGAGATTGACGAATTATTAGACTCGCTCAAAGAAAACAGAGAGGCAAAATCTCAAACGGTAAGTAAGACCTATCCATATAATCGTCTCACGATAAAAGAGATTAGTAGAAAAATTGAAGATGCCTCAAAACAGATGGAAGAAATATTTAAACATATGCGTTCGGGTGCTAGGCTTCCAATTAAGGAGTTTCAGGAATCGATATTGCCAACGATCCAGCAGGCATCGGAAATCCCTCATATTTTTCATTTGTTCTATGAGTTAAATGAGAAGGATGAATATACATATAGACATATGATTTGTGTTGGCATCATTGCTAATTTAATTGGAAAATGGCTCCATCTTTCAAATGAAGATTTGACAGTTCTTACTCTTGGTGCTTCCATGCATGATGTCGGAAAAACAAAAATATCAACCGAAATATTGAACAAGCCAGGAAAGCTGACAAAAGAAGAATACGAGGAAATGAGACTTCATACCATTTATGGGTATGAGCTTCTTAAGGATATAGAATCTCTTGATCATAGAATCGCCCTTATTGCCCTGCAGCATCATGAACGCGAAGATGGGAAGGGGTATCCTTTAGGATTGCAAGGAGATGAGATCAGTTATTTTGCTAAAATCGTGGCAATTGCGGATGTTTTTCATGCAATGTCCTCGTCACGGGTATACCATCAAGCCTCCCCGTTCTATACGGTGATGAAACAGATGCAAAGGGACGCCTATGGAAAGCTTGACCCGACCATTGTTCTCACCTTTTTAAATAAAATGATGAATAGTTTAGTTGGAAAAAGAGTGAAATTAACAGATGGTAGCATTGGAACGATTACGATGATCAATCCATATGACCCGATTCGTTGTCTCATTCAGGTCGACGGCCATCATATTGATTTAAGGTATAATACCGCTGTCCAAATTGAAAGAATTATAGAGGATGATTAATGAGAATCTCAAAAGGCGAGATTCTTTTTTTCTGTTTTGGAAAATAAAATGGTCATTGTTTAAAAATTCACACTAATATATAATAAAGTCAATTTTTATTTTACAGTTCGAAATAAAATGTTGGAGGTTCAAAATGATCACAGACATACACAAATGGGTGATGGAGCATGAGGACCTGATTAAATCTACTTATGCCCATTTGCATCAAAACGCAGAGGTAAGCTGGAATGAGATAGAAACGGGAAAATATATATGCGGAAAGCTCAAGGAACTGGGGATCCATTATGAAACCTTCCCTGATCATACCGGTGTGATCGGGTATTGGGGGAACAAAAACGATGGGCCAACGATTGGCATTCGAGCAGACATGGATGCTTTGTATCAGTTGGTAGACGGAACATGGCAGGAGAACCATTCCTGCGGCCATGATGGTCATATGACGATGGTTCTTCATACGATAACCTGTTTAAAGGAAATCGGCTTTTCCCCAAAAGGATTAATCAAAATTATTTTTCAGCCTGCCGAAGAAACCGGAGATGGGGCAAAGGCAATCATCGAAAAAGGGATAATTAAGGACCTAGACTATTTAGTTGGCATACATGTCAGACCGATTCAAGAAATGAAATTCGGTCAAGCTTCACCTGCCATCTATCATGGCGCAACAACGATGTTAAAGGGAGAAATTAAGGGTGTTCAGGCTCATGCTGCGAGACCTCACCTCGGGGTAAATGTCGTAGATTCGCTCAGTGCGATTATACAAGCAATTCAAGGGATCAAAGTTGACCCAACCGTATCTGCTTCTGCCAAGGTAACCATGGTGCAGGCGGGAGGTGCGAATCTAAATACGATCCCAGATTATGCTGAATTTGGCGTTGATGTTCGCGCACAGTCCAATGAGGTGATGAAGTCATTATTAAAAGAGGTCAAATTTGCTGCTTTAAACGCTGGAGCGATTAATCATGCGGAGGTCCATCTCGAAACGATCGCAACGATGGTGGCAGCAGAAGCGAGTCCGCTTATGGAAGAAATTGTGGAAGAAGCGATTGTTGAAGTTCTTGGCGAAGAAGGGTTGGTTCCGCCACCTGTGACGCCTGGTGGTGAGGATTTCCATTTTTATAAAGAAACCTCTCCCCAACTGCAGGCAACAATGGTGGGGCTTGGAACAGATCTATCCCCAGGTCTTCATCACCCAAACATGAGCTTCAATTTAGATGCCCTTCTGAATGGCGTCAAAATCCTCAGCATCGTCCTTACGAAGATAGTTTCATAGAAACAAAGAAAGAGTCGTTCCAATGGAGTGGCTCTTTTCTGCCTTAATGAAAGAAATCTATTCTCGAAACCTTTCGATTACGGTAAAATAGGGATGTACATTATGAATCTGGATGTGATCCTCAATGCAACTTATTATTGCCGAAAAACCGGACCAGGGCTTGACGCTTGCTTCGGTTTATAAAATGAAAAGAAAACAAGGCTATATTGAAATTTTGCCAAATGAAATTTTCCCCAAAGGCGCCTATGTCACATGGGCTATCGGCCACATCACACAGCTCGTTCCCCCCGAAAAATACGATCCTGCATGGAAAAAGTGGTCTCTACAAACCCTTCCAATAATTCCATCTCAATTCCAATATGAAGTTTCTAAGGACAAATGGAAGCAATTTACGATTGTCAAAAATCTCCTTCAGGATCCGATGGTCACTGAGGTGATTCATGCAGGTGATGCGGGGCGGGAAGGTGAGCTGATTGTCCGCAATATTCTTCGCCAAGCAAAGTGTAAAAAGCCGATGAAGAGACTTTGGATATCTTCTCTAACCCCCAAATCGATCCATGAAGGGTTTCAGTCGTTATTAGCAGAGGAGGATACAAGGAATCTCTATTATGAAGCTTACACGAGAGCATGTGCAGACTGGGTGGTTGGCATGAATGCTTCAAGATTATACAGCCTGTTATTGAAGCAAAAAGGATTCGCTGATGTCTTTTCCGTTGGAAGGGTGCAAACACCAACCCTCGCTTTGATCGTGAAACGTGAACATGAAATTGATTCCTTCGTTTCAGAGCCTTTTTGGGAGGTTCAGGCGAACTTCCTAATCGATAAAAAGAAGTATGGTGGGAAATGGGTGAAAGATGGCGAGTCCCGAATCGATACAAAGGAAATGGCAGAAAAAATTGCTGCCTTTTGTGAAGGGAAAGGGGCTGAAGTGAGCGAAGTCTTGTCGGAGAAAAAAGAGTTTTTGCCTCCTTTTCTCTACAATCTATCTGCGCTTCAGGCTGAAGCCAATCGTCGTTTCAAATTTTCGCCGAAGAAAACACTTGATATCATGCAGGCACTTTATCAAAAAGGAATGGTCTCATATCCACGTTCTGATTCCCGATATGTCACTAAGGGAGAGGCTGAAGGTTTTCCTGATATTTTAGCAAAGCTTTCGCAGCTCCAAGAATATTCCGAGTTGTTTCCCCTTCCACTGGCGTCGATCATTGATAATAAAAGATTTGTGAACGATAAGAAGGTAACGGACCACTATGCGATTATTCCAACTGAACAAGTTCCAGTACTGTCTAAGCTGAGCCAGGATGAACAGAAAATGTACGACTTAATTGCTAGGAGTCTAATTGCCGCCCATTTCGGGAAGTCCGTAACGGAGTATACGACGATTACCACCCTTGTTGATGGAAGAGCCACCTTTCAATCAAAAGGAAAGGTACAGCTTGAAGAGGGATGGCGTCGTGTTATTCCTGCGTATGAAAAGGAAAAGGATCCTCTCCTCCCTTTGCTTGAACAGGGTGAGACGGGCAAGGTAACAAAGGTTGAGGTGAAGGAAAGTAAGACCCAGCCACCAAAACGTTATACGGAAGGCCAGCTCATTACTTTGATGAAGACAGCTGGTAAGCATATCGAGGATAAAGAGCTAGAAAAGGTGTTAATGAAAACGGAGGGGCTAGGGACAGAAGCGACGAGAGCGGGAATCATTACGATGCTAAAGGAGCGTAAATACATCGAGGTCCACAAAAATCTAGTCTATGCCACAGCGAAGGCCAAAATACTAATTCAAGCGGTAGGGGACGAGATTTTAGCCTCACCAGAAATGACGGCAAAATGGGAGCAGCGTCTGAAGGAAATTTCGGAGGGACAAGCTGTCCCGAAGCATTTTATGGAGCTAACCAATAAGATGATTGACCATCTTATTTCAACTACTGTAAAAGCTTCGTCTAGCTGGGAGTTCAATGAGGAGATGGTGGAAAGCTTCATTCCTGGGAAACAGAAGCAAAAGCGGAAGCCTACAAGCTTAGGTAAATGTAAGAAATGCAACGGTACGGTTATTGATAAGGGAGGCTTTTATGGCTGCTCCAATTATCAAAAAAACCATTGTGATTTTACTATTTCAAAGAAAATCCTCGGGAAATCCCTTACCCAAAAGCAGGTGAAACTTCTGCTTTCAGAGGGTTTAACAGAGGTCATCCAGGGGTTCCAAGGCAAGGAAAAATCATTTGATGCCAAGCTTAGCTGGGATTCTGAAGGCAACAAAATAAAATTTGTGTTTTAGATCACGCTGTTGCTGTATACCCTTATATTACCTTGTCTCCCGTTTCTTTCTATAGTAAACTTTTACTTAGACAATCTTGAGAAACCAATTAGTTGGGTAGTATCAGGTGGACTTTATGCAAAGTCCATTCGGTTTCTTGTGCAAAATGTGATATTGGAGGGTGTCCGATGCCAACACCAAGTATGGAAGATTACATTGAACAAATATATTTATTAATTGAAGAAAAAGGCTACGCTCGCGTTTCGGATATTGCGGAGGCTTTATCGGTACATCCCTCATCTGTGACAAAAATGGTGCAGAAATTAGATAAAAATGAGTATTTAACATATGAAAAATATCGAGGATTTGACCTCACCGCTAAAGGAAAGAAAATTGGCAAGCGCTTAGTCTACCGTCATGATCTATTGGAGCAGCTTTTGCGAACGATTGGTGTTATAGAGGAAAATATTTATGACGATGTCGAAGGAATAGAGCATCATTTAAGCTGGAATGCGATTGATCGTATTGGAGACCTCGTACAATTTTTTGAAGAGGATGAAAGCCGAATTGAGGCATTAAGAGAAATTCAAAGGAGAAATGAGGAGCAGGAATAAAAGGGTTCTTTTCTTATGGATGGCTGCTTATGATTTAGGAGAATCGCTATTAAAGGAGTGGGCGTATGAGTCGATATTCAATGGAGGAATTTGTCAAGCAAACCCAGCAGCAGGATAAAGGCGAGGGGCTATTTGAATTAGAAACTCAAAGAATGCTGGAGATTAACCTTAACGGACAAATTTGGGCGAAGGCTGGGTCGATGATTTCTTATCGCGGCAGCATCAAGTTTGAACGGGAGGGCATTTTAGAGCATGGTCTCGGAAAAATGTTCAAAAAAGCATTGACAGGTGAAGGGACTGCCCTCATGAAAGCAACAGGTAATGGGAAGCTATATGTTGCTGACCAAGGTAAAAAGATTTCTATTTTACATTTGCAAGGCGATTCCATTTTTGTAAATGGAAATGATCTGCTTGCGTTCGAGCCTTCCATCAACTGGGATATTAAGCTGATGAGAAAGATTGCGGGCATGATGTCGGGTGGTTTATTTAATGTACGTCTTGACGGGCATGGGATGGTTGCGATCACCTCCCATTACGAGCCTTTAACCTTACTCGTTACCCCTGACAACCCGGTATTTACCGATCCGAATGCCACTGTCGCATGGTCAGGATCTCTAGAACCAGAATTTGTAACAGATATTTCCTTTAAGACATTCTTGGGCAGAGGAAGCGGAGAATCGATCCAAATGAAATTCTCTGGGAATGGATTTGTTGTGGTACAGCCATTTGAGGAAGTCTATTATTCCCAGCAACAAGGCTAGAAAATAATTACGGTCGCCAATGGTAGGTTGTTGGCGACCGTAATTTTGTTTGATGCGTTCTTTTCGGTAGCTAATCGCAACTAGGAATCTCTTTTTTTACTCCCACTCATACGGTGTTTCTTGGTATACATAGTAATTCAGCCAGTTAGAAAACAGTAGATGGGCATGAGAGCGCCAGCGGTTCAACGGAGCTCGGTTTGGATCATTTTTTGGAAAATAATGCTCTGGAAGGTGAATTTCGAGTCCACGTTGACGGTCACGACTATACTCATCTGCTAGAGTCGAAGCATCATATTCTAAGTGCCCTGTAATCATAATTTGCTTACCATTGCCTGCACTCATAATAAAAGGCCCTGCTTCTTCTGAATAGGAAAGAAGCTTAATTTCATCATGCTCCTCGATTTGACTTCGTTCTACATCTGTATATCTGGAATGGGGTGCCAAAAATTCATCATCAAAGCCTCTTAGTAGTTTCTCAGACCGATCCGCAACGACGTGAGAGAAAACCCCCGAGCATTTCCGTGGCAGCTCAAATTTATCGATTCCGAAATGGTGGTAGAGAGCCGCTTGTGCACCCCAGCAAATATGAAGGGTTGAGGTTACATTCGTTTTCGACCAGTTCATGATCTCGGTAAGCTCCTCCCAATAATCCACCTCTTCGAATGGAAGCATTTCAACCGGTGCTCCCGTCACGATCATGCCATCAAACTTACGATTCTTAATGTAAGGAAACTTCGTGTAAAACTGGTCGAGATGTAGCTGACTCGTATTTTTTGATTGATGTGTGGCCATTTGCAGAAAGGAAACGTTCACCTGCAAGGGAGTATTTCCTAACAGCCGCAATATTTGAGCTTCTGTTCTCTCCTTTTCCGGCATGAGATTCAATATAATAATATTTAAAGGCCGAATATCCTGTGAATTCGCCCTTGCTTCATCCATGATAAAAATATTCTCATTTTCTAGAATCTCTCGAGCGGGAAGGAGCTTAGGTATTTTAATAGGCAAGTGATCATCTCCTTATTCGAATTTTCAATATTTTTAATTATATAGTCGTTTGACTAATGTATCAATCCTTTTGCAAAAGATATTCCTATATATCTAAAGCAAATGATACAATAGAAATGCTACATAGCTTTAGTATGGGGGGATATTGGAATGAGTTTGCATGTAAAGATTAAATCAGACATTGAGATTGCTCAAGCAGCAAAGATGAAGCCCATTTTAGAAATTGCTAAGCAGCTAGAATTAACAGAAGATGATATTGAGTTATACGGGAAATATAAGGCCAAGCTTTCATCAAAAACGATTACAAAGCTTCAAACAAAGGAAGCTGGAAAAGTGATCCTTGTTACAGCGATCAATCCCACACCGGCTGGGGAAGGTAAATCCACCGTGACGGTCGGTCTAGGAGATGCATTACATAGATTAGATAAGAAGGTCATGATTGCCCTTAGAGAGCCGTCATTAGGTCCGACCATGGGAATTAAGGGTGGGGCAACAGGTGGAGGCTATGCACAGGTCCTTCCGATGGAGGACATTAATCTTCATTTTACAGGGGATTTTCATGCGATCACCTCGGCGAATAATGCTCTAGCAGCGCTTATTGATAACCACCTGCAGCAGGGGAATGAACTGAGAATTGACCAAAGGAGAATTGTCTGGAAAAGGGCCCTTGACTTAAATGACCGGGCACTTCGAAAGGTTGTGGTTGGCTTAGGGGGACCAATGCAAGGGGTCCCACGTGAGGATGGCTTTGACATCACTGTGGCATCAGAAATTATGGCCGTTTTATGTTTAGCAACGGATCTACATAATTTAAGAGAAAGATTATCTAAAATGGTTGTCGCCTATAATATGGAGAAGGAGCCTGTGACGGTTGGTGATCTGGGTGTGGAAGGTGCGCTGACCCTTCTATTGAAGGATGCGGTTAAACCAAACCTTGTTCAAACGATTGAGCACACACCAGCTCTTGTCCATGGCGGTCCCTTTGCCAACATCGCTCATGGCTGCAACAGTGTAATTGCCACAGTAGCCGCTTCGAAATTGGCAGATTATGTTGTGACAGAGGCTGGATTTGGAGCGGATTTGGGTGCGGAGAAATTTCTCAATATTAAGACGCGTGCGGCAGGCTTTGAACCGAGTGCGGTCGTCATTGTTGCAACGATACGGGCCCTTAAGATGCACGGTGGTGTTCCTAAGCAGGAGCTTGGGAATGAAAATATTGAAAGCCTGAAGGCAGGTTTTGAAAATCTTCGCAAGCATGCTGAAACGATTGCAAGCTTTGGACTCCCGTTCGTTGTTGCTATCAATAAATTTATAACGGATACGGATTTAGAAGTGAATACATTGCTTGAACTATGCAAGCAATACCATCTGCCTGTTGAACTGACCGAGGTTTGGGAAAAGGGTGGAGAAGGCGGCATCGCACTAGCCCAAAGGCTGCTTGAGGTTATTGAAAAGGAAGAAAGAGACTTCGCACCAATATACGATCTATCTGATTCTATTGAGGAGAAAATTACTGCCATTGTTCAAAAGGTATATGGCGGTAGCGGTGTTGAGTTTTCAACAAAAGCGAAGAAGCAAATCGCTGAATTTGAACGCTTCGGTTGGGGCAACTTACCCGTATGTATGGCGAAAACGCAATATTCCTTATCAGATGATCCTACCAAGCTAGGGAGACCGACAGACTTTACAGTTACTGTGCGAGAGCTAAAGGCATCCGTTGGAGCAGGCTTTATCGTAGCTTTAACAGGTGATGTGATGACGATGCCAGGACTTCCAAAGGTTCCTGCGGCGCTAAAAATGGATGTTGATGACCAAGGGAATGCGATTGGATTATTTTAAATCTGTAAGGCGGTAAGGTAGATACCTTATCGCTTCTTTTGTAAGGAGGTATTACATGTTCGATCCTACGGCTTTTGATAATATGAAGGTTGTGCTTGAGGGAGCACTGTATGACCGTGACTTAGCTGGTGAAATTGCGATCCTAGATCGAAACGATGTGGTGAATATCGCAAAATTAACTAGGAGCTATTCGATCAATTTTGCAGAGACGAGGGAGTCGAAGGTTTATTGTACTTTAATACTAGATGCTAAATTGGAAAATCTCGCTTCAGAGCTGCTCCGAACTCAGCTTAATGGCCCATTAGCTGGGGCCCATCTAGCAATTGTTTTTCATATGAAGCATGAGAACAAGCGGGAAATCTACAAGGAGATAGATCATCAGCTTAGAAACATTTGGGGTGTTGAACGCCATATTTCTCAGAGGATTAGCCATGATCCAACCGACAATTTGAGATGGGTCTCAAATGAAATAACGATCGAATTTAATCGCCTAATATTGGAGGAACAAATGGATGATTTAATCGTCATGCTCGACTATATAACGGAAACATTAGCTAAGTTAAATTCTCTTCTTGTTTAAAAATAACTAGCCCTAAAAAGAAAATCCGTGTAAACTATATTTAGTATCTATTTTTATGACCAAGTACTAATAATAGATGAAACAAATTTTATTCTTTTTTAAAAGGGGCGAGAAGGTGAAAAAAATTGCTTGGGTAACAGATAGTACAGCGAGCCTTGATGATAAGCTATTAAAGCATCCGGATTTGTATACGGTACCAATGTCCATACATTTAGATAATGAGCAATACTTGGACAAAATCGATTTAACTCCGGATGAGCTATTCCAGAGGTTAAAGACGCTCAAAATTCCACCAAAAACGTCACAGCCTTCTGTAGGTGAATTCAAGAACCTGTACGAAAAGTTGCAAGAAAACTATGATTATGTCATTTCCATTTTGGTATCCTCGAAGCTTAGCGGGACCGTTTCTTCAAGTGAGCAGGCCGCTCAGCTCGTCGATATTCCTGTTCTCACAATCGATTCGAAAATCCTAACCTATCCATTAACTGTGCAAATAAAGAAGGGGATGGAATGGTTTGCATCGGGACTCCATATTGAAGTCATTAAGGAGAAGCTTGAAAGATTAAGAGAAACGTATGAAGCTTACGTTCTTGTTGGCAGTCTAGAACAGCTTCATCGAAGCGGAAGAATGTCTGGTATACAGTTTTTCCTAGGAAGCATGCTTAATATTAAGCCCATTATCCAGGTTGCAGATGGAGTCTTATCGATTAAAGAAAAAGCTCGTAGCGAGAAGAAAGCAAAAGAAAAGATTTTTGGCTACCTACAGGAATCCTATAAAAAGTTCAAAATTAGCGAGGTCTATTTATTATACGGACTGCATGACAGAGAAGCACTGCGATGGAAAGAGGAGCTAGAAGGTATATTTTCTAGCATCCGCTTTAGCTGTCATCCACTCGGGGCCACAATTGGTGTTCACGCAGGGGAAGATACAATCGGAATAAGCTGGTATAATGGACTCGAGGAAAAGCGCTCATAAGGCGCTTTTTTTAATAGGGCCTCTCCTAATAATTATTGTTCAAAAGCAACAATGTTTGAGAAAAGAGCTTTATGCTAAAATAAGAGGCGATGAATTTTTGATGATTGGATTGGTCTAAATGAAGATAATTTCGATAGAAAATTTAACAAAAACCTATGGAGAAAAACAACTTTTTCAAGATATATCTTTTACAGTTGCGGAAAAGGAGCGAGTTGGCTTAATCGGGGTCAATGGCACGGGAAAATCCTCCTTGCTCAAAATCGTAGCAGGGGTGGATCTACCCGATTCTGGTGAAATTGTTCTCCCGAAGGATTACAAAATCGCCTACTCCTCTCAAACACCTTCCCTTGATGAGAGCTTGACCGTTTTGGATCAGGTGTTTGCTGGAGATGCCCCGATATTACAAGTCGTGAAGGAATATGAGAGAGCCCTTTTGGCCTTAGAAGCAAATCCTGATCTTGAAAGTGCTCAGGAGCGGCTGTTTGACATCCAAAGAAAAATGGATGCTGTTGATGGCTGGGATGCAGGCACGAACGCAAAGACGATTTTAACAAAGCTTGGAATCACCGATTTTAATAAAAGGATTTCAGAGCTCTCTGGGGGCCAAAAGAAGAGAGTTTCTCTAGCCCAGGTACTGATCCAGGATGCTGATTTGCTTATCCTTGATGAGCCGACGAACCATCTTGATTATGAGTCAGTGAAATGGTTGGAGGAATATCTAAGCCGGTACAGTGGTGCCATTCTTCTTGTCACGCATGATCGATACTTTCTTGACCGTGTGACCAACCGAATCTTTGAACTGGATGGCGGGAAGCTGTATAGCTATAAAGGGAATTATTCGGCCTTTCTTGAAGCGAAGGCGATTCGGGAAGAAAATGAAGCAGCAACTCTTGAAAAGCAAAGAAATCTATACCGGAGAGAGCTTGAGTGGATTCGTCGGGGCGCTAAGGCAAGAACGACGAAGCAAAAGGCGAGAATCGGGCGGTTTGAGGAGCTAGATAATCAAGTTAGCTCAGTCAAGGCTTCTGAAAAACTGGATATGTCCCTTTCTGGCAGCCGTCTCGGTAAGCAAGTATTTGAGCTGAAGGATGCGAATAAGTCCTACGGTACGCAAACGATTCTTAAGGACTTCGACCTCCTTGTGAAGCCCGGAGATCGAATTGGGATCGTCGGCAATAACGGGACGGGAAAATCCACGTTGCTTCATACGTTAGCGGGGAGACTGCCTTTGGATTCCGGTGAATTCATTATGGGGCAAACGGTCAAGGTTGCCTACTACACCCAAGAAAATGAAGATATGGACGAAAATAAGCGAATGATTGAATATTTGAAGGAGACCGCCCAGGTGGTATCAACCTCTGACGGCAAAACCATCTCAGCTGCACAAATGCTGGAGCGTTTTTTATTTCCTCCTTATACCCATGGTACACCGATTCGGAAGCTTTCCGGGGGAGAGAAACGGCGACTTTACTTATTGAAGATTCTTATGTCAGAACCAAATGTTTTGTTATTGGATGAGCCGACAAACGACCTTGATACGCAAACATTAACGGTGCTTGAGAATTATTTAGAGGAATTCCCGGGAGTGGTGATCACTGTTTCCCACGATCGCTATTTTTTAGATAAGGTAGCTGAGCAGCTTCTTATTTTAAAAGGCAACGGGAAAATAGACTCATTTTACGGGAATTACACCGAGTTCTTAGAAGCTCAAACTGAAAAAGTAGAGCCTAAGCCACAACCCGAGAAAAAAATAGAACAAGAAAAACCTAAAAAGAAGAGAATGACCTATAAGGAAAAAATAGAATGGGAATCCATTGATGAGGAGATTGAAAAGGTCGAAAACAGGCTCAAGGACATAAGTGTAGAAATGGCAGCAACGGGTAGTGATTTCGAGAAGGCTCAAGCTTTGATGGATGAGGAAAATTCCTTAAATGAAAAGCTTGAGAATTTGATTGAAAGATGGAGCTACCTATCAGAGCTGGTCGAAAAAGGGTAAGGGACCGAGAAAAAGCAAATTTCATGAGTCAAAGGATAGTTTATGTTACCATTGTAAATAACGAATATTGTAAAAGTAAAAAGGGTGACAATATGAAAATAAAATCCATCGAACCAACGCCAAGTCCAAATACGATGAAAATTAATTTAGATGAAGAGCTACCAATGGGGAAAAGCAATAACTATAAAAAAGATACCATGCAAGGAGCCCCAAAGGTTGTTCAAGAGATCTTGGGCATTGAAGGCATTAAAGGAGTGTACCATGTGGCTGATTTCCTAGCCGTTGAGCGTAATGCTAAGTACGACTGGAAGGACCTTCTTCCACAGGTAAGGAAAGCATTCGGCGAGGACACAGCAGATGCAAACTCTCAACATGTTGTAGATGAGCATTTTGGCGAGATCAAAGTTCAAGTTCAAATGTATAAGGGCATCCCTTTGCAAGTGAAGCTGACGGATGGGACAGAGGAAAGGCGATTTGGAATGCCAGATAGGTACACAAATCTAGTTTCCGAGCTTCAAGATGATCAAAACTATATCCTCCAGAGAAAATGGAAGGACCAAGGAGTGCGTTATGGTGATTTTGAAGAAATCGGAAAGGAAGTTGTCGAGGAGTTAATCGCTGCTTATCCTGAGGAACGCTTAAAAGAACTAATCGAGCAAGCGAAGAATGCAGACCCCGTCGTACAAAAGCAAGCTCGAAAAAGGCTCAAGGTAACACCTAATGACCTGAATGAAGCAGATTGGCAAAAACGCTATCAGCTGTTAGAGCAAATGGAGGATCCAACCGTAGAAGACTTACCTCTTCTAGACAAGGCTCTTCAGGATGAGAAGGCCTCAATAAGAAGGCTTGCTACTGTATATCTTGGCATGATTGAGGATAAGTCGGTACTTCCATACCTATATAAAGCCTTAAAGGATACCTCCGTAACGGTTAGAAGAACAGCAGGTGACTGCCTGTCCGATCTTGGTTTTGAAGAGGCACAGGATGAAATGATGAAGGCTCTTAAGGATAAAAGTAAGCTCGTTCGCTGGAGAGCGGCAATGTTTTTATACGAGGTAGGGAACGAACAGGCTCTTCCAGCATTAAAGGAAGCGGAAGAGGATCCTGAGTTCGAGGTGAGCATGCAAATCAAGCTGGCCATCGAAAGGATCGAGCAAGGGGAAGAAGCAAAAGGCTCTGTTTGGAAGCAAATGACTGAAATGAGGAAGAATTAAAGCAAAAAAAGCTGGTGACCCAGCTTTTTTTCTTTATGTTCTTATTTTAAATTGCATAGGCGCATCGTCATTGGAAATGGCTTTAAATTCATATCCCATCTCCATTAGCTTCTCTATGATTTTAGGCAAGACTTGAGCGGTAACTTCCTTATCATGAAATAGGATGACTGGTTTAATTCCTTTTTCCTTGATCCTGTTAACCTGCATCAAAACGGATTGCACCATTTGCTCGCTTGAGTGCATTCTCCAGTCCGCACTATCGACATTCCAATCCCACATAATGAAATGTGCTTGATCAAGCTCTTTTTTTTGCGAAGCTGTTAAGTGTGGAGAACTCCCGAAAGGTACTCGAATGAGTTGCACAACTTGTCCAGTCATCTCTTCGACGGACTTCCCGCAGGTTTCCATTTCCTCGCGAGGCGAAGTGGAGGTTCGATAGAATGCTGATACCTTGTGTGAAACCCCATGACAGCCGATGGAATGGCCCTCCTCAGCAACTGCTTTTACAATGTCAGGGTTTTTTAAGATATTGCCATTTAGCATAAAAAATGTCGATTTGATGTTGTATTTTCTCAAAACACTTAAAATTGCGGGAGTGAACGGAGTCGGTCCATCATCAAAGGTCAGGAAAAGCTCCATCTTAGATTCAACCTTTGCAAAACGTTCAGGCAGTTGCTCAAAACCCTCTAATAACTCAATTTCTGAACCCTTCGTTGCATGCTCCCTAAACTGGGTTTCAATCGTATGATTTTTCCCTTCTGCCTTCGCTTCTAACTCTATTAATTTAGCAAAAATAGTAGAGGAAGAGAAGATAATGATGGTTAGACTTATTAACAATATGAAAATAGTGATGCGTTTTCGTGATAGCATGTAGTCCCCTTCTCTCATATAACAATATCTATCTATTATCATATGACAAATCCTGACAGAAATATAGAGGGTTTTGTCAAATTGTGAAATTAATAATGTATCCTCATAACAGAAGTGGGCTTGCTGGATTGCATCCATATCGCTAAATATAGTATGCTTATGAAGGAAACAAGATAGGGAGGTTATTTAACATGTCAATGGCATATGAAGAATATATGAAGCAAATGGTCAAGCCGATGCGTGAGGAGCTTGTACTGGCAGGATTCAAAGAACTGCTTACACCTGAAGAGGTGGAGAACTTCATGGAGGGAGTGGAAGGAACAACTTTAGTGGTTGTGAATTCTGTTTGCGGCTGTGCTGCAGGCTTGGCTCGTCCAGCTGCTACACAGGCGTTACTAAGGTCAGAAAAGAAACCTGATCATTTAATGACCGTTTTTGCTGGACAGGAGAAGGAAGCAACCGCAAAAATGCGAGAGTATTTCGAGGGATATGAGCCTTCATCACCATCTATGGCTCTTTTAAAAGGGAAAGAGGTTGTTCATTTTATTCCAAGACATGAAATTGAAGGTCAACCATTAGAAGTGATTATGGAGAATTTACAAACGGCATTTGAAAATCATTGCTAAAATATATCCTGCATAAGAATAGTCGGCGGCATACCTTCTCTTCGCTGTTGCTCGAAACCCGTGAGCAAAGGCTCGTTCAGGCATGCCACCGACAATTTGTTAATTATACAAGGAGTATTTTCCACCAAAAGGATGTCAGCTAGACATCTTTTTCTTATGGAATTGACTAAATTAGAGCGATTAGGTGATCGGATGTTTGTCACTACAGCGGGTCGTACGAATGACCTTATGATTGAAAGAGCACAAGAAGTTGCTGAGGATTTAGGAATTGAATATATAACGAGAAATAAACGTTCGATTCTAAGTCTACAGAAAATGCTTCACGATGCTTGTATTGTGGTCGGAAAAGATCGTTTGGAGTTATACCCTTTTGGGGAAGAGGAGCCCTTTTTCTTCCATCCTAATTCTAGCATGTTTAGGATTAAGAGATTGCTAATAGGAGATTCCGATCCCTTTGTAGAGGCTTGTCAGCTTCGAGAGGGAAGTTATTTCTTAGACTGTACACTTGGTCTCGCCTCTGACAGTATTGTTGCAAGCCATATTGTTGGCAAAGAAGGGAGAGTAGTGGGGATTGAAGGTAATCCATACCTCGCATACTTAACAATGGAGGGCCTTAAGTCCTGGAAAACCGATGTTGATGAATTAGCCCTCGCCTTTAACCGCATAGAAATTTTCCAACAGCTTGCAATTGACTATTTGAGAACACTGCCCTCTAAGAGCTTTGATGTGGTCTATTTCGATCCGATGTTTGACGAGCATATAATGGAATCAGATGGGATAAGAGGCCTAAGCAGTATTGCGCTTTACGAAGATGTCTCAGATGAAATGATCGCTGAGTCAAAAAGGGTAGCGCGAGAAAGGGTCGTGTTAAAGGATCATTTTCGCAGCAGGCGCTTTGAAAAGTTTGGATTTCACGTACAAAAAAGAAAATCTGCTAAATTTCATTTCGGGGTGATAGAGATACAGTGAAGTCTTTTTTTCGAAGAATTCACTGTATCTCTTTTTATAAGGCTGTTTCTCCACGTATTTTAGTTCTAGCATATCCCTAATACCAGCCTATTCCGTTTACTAATCTGTAATGGTCAGATAGACAAAATAGGCTAATACTAACCAGCTCATGATAAGATATAACAGATTGCTATCCATGCTCCCACTCCTCTCTACTTATCTCCTAATAAGAAAAATTCTCGCAAAATATGAAACCCATTTCCTTTTTAACCGTACTAGATAGTATAATGATTCTAAGGATAATTTGAGATTCAAAGATAGGATTAATAAATATATATAAACGGGAGAGAGAATCATGCCTAAATGGTTAAGAAAATCATTAGTTGTCATGGTAACCGTCTTAACATTTGGACTTATTACACCATCACAGCTCTATGAACATGTTGATAAACCGCCTAAAGGCAATGCCGTTCAATCGAAAAGCCAAGCAAGTCAGGAAGCTGAGACTCAAATTGAGTATGCTGATGGTTCGAGTACGGAAGAGGATGTTATTGGCAATCTAATGAAGGACGTTGAAAGGCATTCCTATATGAAATTTGGTGAAAGAATTAGACCGGTCATTGAAGATGAATTTAAAGAAATCATTCTTCCAAATATTGAAAAGGCGATAGAAAGAGTTGCTTTTCAACATCAGGGGGATTCATTAAAAAATCTCGTTATCTCCGAAATACCAACCGGGGGAGATTCTGAAAAAATTTTCCACATTGCAAATAAGGAAATGGATCAGGAAATCATAAGATTTCACGTCAGAAAGGATCATCCGCCACAGGCGGGGTATTGGTTTAATTTTCATTATCACACCTATATGGATGAGTTTGAAGAGCATCATGATCTCGGCTCTATCTATTGGGATAAGAATACTCCACCAAAATGGATGAGCTAGGTACTGTAAAAATTGAAATTACATTAATTTTGTGAAAAAATGAAGATGGGTATTGAAACCTTGAAAGAGATTAATCGTAAAGTAAAAAGAAAAATAAATGGAGGTATGGAAAATGGCAATAAGTTTATCAAAAGGACAAAAGGTAGATTTAACAAAAACCAACCCAGGTTTAACAAATGTGGTAGTTGGCTTAGGATGGGATACAAACAAGTATGATGGAGGTCATGATTTCGACCTCGATTCCTCCGTTTTCTTGCTAGGTGAAAATGGAAAGGTTGGTTCCGAAAGTGATTTTATTTTCTACAATAATACAACTGGTGGAAATGGTTCTGTTGTACATACTGGCGATAATCGTACAGGAGAAGGTGAAGGGGACGACGAACAGCTCAAGATTAATCTTGCAGGAGTACCTGCTAATGTTCAGCGTATAACCTTCACAATTACGATTCACGATGCCGAAGCGAGAAGCCAAAATTTCGGTCAGGTTTCTAATGCTTATGTAAGAGTCATGAACGGTGATACAAATGAGGAACTAATTCGATATGATTTAGGTGAGGATTTCTCCATTGAGACTGCCCTAGTTGTCGGTGAGCTATACCGCCATAATGCAGAATGGAAGTTCAGCGCAATTGGCAGTGGCTATCAAGGTGGACTTGCAGCACTTGCAACTGATTTTGGTCTACAGGTTGGTTAATTAAGCTTAATTGGTAATGGGCTCGGTTTCGCCCGAGCCTTCTAAAAATAGATTTCGCATGGAACGTGGGAGGAACTGCATTAATGTCAATCATTCAAGGAATATTAGATACTTATGCTCTATTTTTCGACTGGCAGATGTGGGTAGAGCATGTTTTCACAAATCCCGTTGCTTGGGGATTAATTGGAACCCTCATCATTATGGAAGGTCTATTATCTGCTGACAATGCACTCGTACTAGCAGTAATGGTCAAGCACTTGCCTGACAAGCAACGAAAAAAGGCCCTGTTTTATGGATTATTGGGTGCATATGTTTTCCGCTTTTTGGCAATCGGAGTCGGTGTTTATTTAATTGAATTTTGGTGGATAAAAATTTTAGGTGCCGGCTACTTAGCATGGTTAGCGATTAAATATTTTATTGATAAAAGGAAAGAAAACGAAGAGAGCGATGACGAAGCAGAAGGAATTAATAAAGGCGGTCTGTTAATTCGTTTGTTTGGGACTTTCTGGGGAACTGTCGCTGCTGTTGAGTTAATGGATATTGCGTTCTCTGTTGATAGTGTTCTTGCTGCTTTTGGAATTAGTAATGAGGTATGGGTGCTATTGTTAGGTGGTATGCTAGGGGTCCTTATGATGCGAGGAGTTGCGGGAATATTCCTTAAACTTATTGATCGCGTTCCAGAAATCGAAACAACTGCTTACATCTTGATCCTGATTATTTCTGTGAAGATGCTCTTAGGTGTGGCTCATATTGAGATTGACCATATTTACTTCTTCATTATTTTACTTGTTGCATTTGCAGCGACCTTTATTGTGCACTTTAGAAATAAGAAAAAGGCTTCTCAAATACAAGGTTAATATTTTTATAGGAAAAGAATCGAGGAAAGGGAACAGACGACAGTCCGCTCCCTTTCTTTTTATCATGAAAGGATACGGGGAGAAGTAAGCATGCGATTATTTTCAAATCTTTATGACGATGAAATCAAGAAATATTTTTTTAAGCCACCGTCTCGGTTTAGCAAGCATTCTCCAAGAGAAGTTCTTGCCTATGGCTTGGGTGGAACATTATATATGCCAGCTACAAAGAAGAATATTCATCAAGATATCCTCACGAAGAAGCATGCGGGCTTAACCTCGCTGGTTATTTGTCTAGAGGATGCTATTGGCGATAACGAGGTCGAAAAGGCTGAGAATATGCTAATCAAGGAATTAAGCTCCCTCTATGAAGGACTAGAAAAAGGGTTTATTGACTTGGACGAGCTACCCCTTATCTTTATTAGGATTAGAAGCTTGCAGCAGCTCGTCAGTTTAAGTGAAAGATTGGGCGAACGCTTGTCGATTCTTACAGGAATTGTGATTCCGAAATTTCGAAAGGAAAATGGTGAACCCATTCTAGAGGCAATCGCCAACAAGAAATCCCTAAAAAACCCACTATATGCGCTACCGATCCTTGAATCAAAGGAAATCATCTACCAGGAAACAAGAATTCAGGAGCTTTTCGAAATTAAACAGTTGCTGGATCGCTATCAGGAAATAATCCTAAACGTTCGAATTGGAGCAACGGATTTTTCGGGCCTCTTTGGGATCCGCCGGAGTCCGGATACGACGGTCTATGAGATTGCCGTCATTCGCGATTGTATTGCTGATATTATTAATATGTTCGTTCGTTTAGATAGTCCATATGTTGTTTCTGGCCCTGTCTGGGAGTATTTTTCTTCAGCGGAGAGAGTCTTAAAGCCACAAATTCGACAAACCCCCTTTATTGAAAAATATGGAGAGGAAGGGGTCAAAGTCCGCCAGCAACTAATCGGAAATCATATGGATGGGTTTATTCGAGAAATTTTAATGGATATTGCCAACGGTATCGTCGGAAAAACGATTATTCACCCGACCCATATTCAAGCGGTTCAAGCCCTCAATGCAGTTTCTTATGAGGAATATCACGATGCTTTACATATTATTACAGAAAGCAATGGGGAAATTGGGGTGCTGAAGAGCACGTTTTCCAATAAAATGAATGAACTAAAGCCCCATCTCTATTGGGCGCAGAAAATGATGCTGAAATCAGTAACTTACGGGGTGCTTCGCAATGAATACACATACATCGACCTGCTTAAACAGAATGTTTACGTATAACATTTTGGATGGACTCAAGGTTGAAATTACAATTCAACAAAATCCGTATGAGATTCCATTAGAGGATTTATTTTTGATGGCGGCTAGAGTGAATAAGAAAAGGTCTTTTCTCTTCGTTAGTAAGGTTCTTGGCAAGCATTTGCCAATTAAGCCCATTGTAGGGATGCAAGTCGGTTTTCTTTTAGCAGCCAGATATATGGAAGTGGTCAAAGCTACACCACCTCGAGACTCTGATCGCCTTATATCAAGCTTTAAGAACCATACCAAAGGGTATATGGAGGCTTTTATAGAAGAACAGCATTGTCCAATTGTGATCGGATTCGCTGAAACGGCGACGGCTCTTGGTCATGCTTTCTTTGAGGCCTTTCGAAAGGCTGATTTTTTTCATACAACGAGGGAATGGTTTGAAGGGGTAGAGCCAACCATCACCTTTGAAGAGGAGCATTCCCATGCAACCTCCCACCGTGTCTATGTAGAAAAAGAGCTCTTGGAAAGCAATAGGGAAATAATTTTAGTTGATGATGAGATTACAACGGGGAAGACGGCTCTAAATATTATCCGTGCTCTACATGAGAAATTTCCACGGAAGACTTATACAGTCGTCTCGATCCTCGATTGGCGTTCTCATGAGAATGAGAAGCGTTTTAAGGAGCTTGAACAGGAATTAGGGATAACGATTCATACTGTGAGCTTAGTGAAAGGGACCGCTACTGAGATAGGTGGCATTGATATGGATGAACAGGTTATTCAGGAGTCGATTCCTGAATTCTCCCAGCATGTCTCTTTTCATCGTATTGAAAATCCCGACCTCATCAAGATAGGGAGTAGTGCAAAAGGGGGGTACACCCGTTATACAGGGAGGTTTGGATTAACCTCAAAGGAGAACGAGGAGGCAACCAACTGGATGAAAAAGGTAGGGGAGGATCTTGCAGGTTTGAGGACTGGAAAAAGATCTCTCGTGCTGGGGGCAGGGGAATTTATGTATATCCCAATGAAAGTGTCGTCTTACATGGGGGAAAATGTATTCTATCACTCTACGACAAGAAGTCCGATCTTTCCTACTCAAAGAGAGAAGTATGGGGCAAAAAATCGTTTTTCCTTTTTGAATCCAGAGGATCCGTCTATCCAGCATTACCTTTATAATATCTCCGAAAATCAGTACGATGATATTTTTATTTTTTTTGAAAAAAGAGTTGATAAATCGCAAATACAAGGGATGCTAGAACAGTTAAAAAGAACCTATATTCCAAACATAAGAGTGGTTTACATAGAGTAAAAGGAGGTAGATATGTCATATGAGCACTGACCTTTATACGAAAATAGGTTCCTATTCGGAGGAGGATGTGAAGTTTTTACTCAAGGATTTGAGTCATGTCCAATTAGAAGGTTCGGCGGAATCAAGGGAAAAAAGGATACAATCCGGTGAACATTATAGTGAAAGTCTTCCGATAGAGTACCATCCACCACAGGAGTACATCGAGCTTTTTTATCAAACCCTTCATGATTACAAGAAAACGGTCGCCTATTATGTTGGCGTTGTGGCAGAACAGATTTATCGGAATAAGGGGAAGGAGACGGTTCTTGTATCATTAGCCCGGGCCGGTACCCCGATTGGAATCCTGATTCGCAGATATCTTCACTGGAAATATGGAATATCTCTCCCCCATTATAGTGTTTCAATCATTAGAGGCAGGGGATTGGACTATAATGCGATCAAGTACATCCTAGCTCATCATCCAGAAGGAAAAATTCAATTCATTGATGGGTGGACCGGAAAGGGAGCTATTTCGATCGAGCTTACTAAATCTGTACGGGATATCCAAGAGCAATACGGTGTGGAGTTGGATGATACATTAGCCGTATTGGCTGACCCTGGTCATTGCACAACCCTTTATGGTACCCGCGATGATTTTATCATTCCCAGTGCTTGCCTAAACTCAACTGTATCAGGGCTAGTGAGCAGAACCGTCCTCAACCAGTCTTATATTGGTCCGGATGATTTCCACGGTGCAAAATACTATCGTGAGCTGGAGAGCTCTGATTTATCCAATGAATTCTTGGATATTATTGCTGGTGAGTTTGTTCGAATTGAGGAAGAAGCAATACCTAAAACTGGGGAGGATGCATCTTTTTCTGGACTTGAAACGGTGAAGCGGATGATGGCTGATTTTCAAATAAATGATATCAATCTTGTGAAGCCTGGAGTTGGGGAGACGACGAGGGTCCTTCTTCGACGTGTTCCGTGGAAGGTTCTAATAAAGGATATGGACAGTCCCTATCTTAAGCATATCCTCATGCTTTGTGAGGAGAAAAACATCGAAATTTTAGCGTATCCGGACATGGAATATACTTGCTGTGGATTGATCAAGAATGTTGGTGATGTCTAATGATGTTCGCATCAGACCTTGATCGGACCCTAATCTACTCCAATCGTGCCCTATCTGATTATGGTGTAGAAGAGGATATAGAGCTAGTGACCGTTGAACAAAAGCTGGATCAAAAGGTTTCTTTCATGTCAGCGGGATCATTGGCCTATCTTCAAAGAATTTCTAGCAAACTCTTGTTTGTCCCTGTTACAACAAGATCCTACGAGCAATATCGAAGAGTTCTCCTACCTAATACCTTACAAAAGTATGCAGTTACAAGTAATGGAGCAAATATTTTGTACGAGGGGATGCCGCTCGTAGATTGGAAGAACAAAATATCCAAAGACATAACAAATTCCTCCATGCATTTAGGGGAAATAATCGAACAAATGAAAGATAATTTTTACATTCCCGGTGAGATGAGAACAGTGGAGCAGCTTTTTGTGTATTATTATTTATCTGATCGAATCTCCTCTCAATTGGTGCAAGAGATTGCTTGCTTTCTAGCAGAGAAAGGTTGGAGGGTGTCCTATCAAGGAAATAAGTTCTACCTGATGCCTCTATCCATTTCGAAGGGGGAGGCCGTTCGATTCATTCAAGAGAGGGAGGGAATATCGACTCTGATCGGAGCTGGTGATTCAAGCTTTGATGATGATTTTCTAAGGATTTGCCAGTACCCATTCGTCCTTGGTCATGGAGAGTTGGCTCAAAAACCATTAAAGGAGCATTATCAGGTTATTAAGGAGGAGGGTGTAAAAGGGGGAGAAATGCTTCTAAATTCAATATTGAAGCTAATCGAGAAAATACAATTAGCATCTACTCCTTGAGACACTCTTTCCTCCCCGAGCTTAAACTTTTGAATATACCTGACCACAGGAACCCGAAACCAATAAACATAAGGGTTGCAAAAGCGAAGGAATTGTGTAATGGGTAGAGCATGTATGAAAAAATAAGGGACAAGAAGAAAAGGTCTAAATAGATGAAGACAGGAGAGAACAAAATATCTTCAACTATGGCCATATCCTCCTGCGGAATCCTTGCTGCTTTCATACGATATAGCATCCGCATTGCTTTCACCCTTCCATGAGAAGTATTTCAATTGACTACGATTCAACTGTCCTATAGCATATGCGGCTTCTGGAGAATAGGTGACGTATGGATATTGTCCTTTCAAAAGAAAAGATAATGAAACCTTTTTCACTTTTTCTCGTAAAAGAAATATCGGCATCCTTAGAAAAAGAGATATTCCTATGATATGATGGAAATAGAATTTACTTAAATATATGAAAATGAATAGTTTAGCGTTGAAAAAGGGAAGGGATTTTATGAACCCATCTTATCATTCTTTAATTTCACATATTTTACCATTATCATTAGAGACCTGGTTTCAGATGCTAAACAAACCTACCAAAGAGAGACCTCAATATCAACTTGAAAATGGTACCCTACATATTGGTCAGGTAGTTGCTCGCTTTTTAGGGATTTCAATTGATGAGGATGAATATTATAACCAATTATTTGATTATATACACGGAGAAAATCGTGTATTTACCCTTTTGAGCCAGGATAGCCTTGATAAGAGAATTGAGAACCAGCATTTCCAATCCATTCAAAAGGTGCTGAATATCAATCAAGAACAGAACCTGTCGATTAATCGCTTTGTTGCTTTTTTAGATGGTGAACAGCTCGTTTTGAAATCCTCGATTCCGGCTCTCCACCGTAAGTTAAGGGAAGCTATGATCGATACGATCAAGCTTTTTTCGGAAAAAGAGCCTCAAGGATTAAAAAGCCAGGAGTTGAGACGGGTTCTCGTTGATATTGTAAAATGGTCCTTTAATCATCTCGAGCCAGAGCTCGATTCCCTTGAAATTGAACGCGGCCTCCCAAAGTTTCTGTGGTACGGAAATTTTAAGAAGAGTAATTTTTATTTTATCTATTATCTCTTAAAAATTGGGTGTGATCTCGTTGTATTCAGTCCAAACGGCCAAGATATTCTGTCAGAATACGACCCGGATTGTAATCTCACATTCGTTCATTCTTATCCAGAATTGAAGGAGCCTGAACCGTTTCCTTTAGAGAAGAGAAGCAGAAAGTCTACGGTGGCTTACCGGGCCTCAAGGGAAATTGAAACGATTCTAAATCATGAAGGCTCAGGGCTCTACAAGCCATGGCAGCTGAGGGATTATACCCCAAGTTCCATCACCTTGAAAACAACCTATGACGAGCTCTTTCTTATTGCGAAGGAAATCGCCATGATCCGTCCAGATTTTGAGGTTCAAAATGGAGTTGTCAAGATACCTACGGTTTTTGCGAAGATTCAAGGGGTCAGCCGCAATCGTAAGGAATACTGGGATCGCCTGCATGCCATTTCTGAAAGTGAGGATAGCTTGCTCATTAAGCAATTCCCATTTTCTAGCTCTGTCAATAATGATTTTCGGTTTCATTATCGAGATGCTCTTGGTAGAGATGGATTATTAGTGCCAGAGAAGATGCTTGTAAGCAACTATTGGAGGTATGCCCACCTGCCTACAGGATTGCAAAAAGGGATTGCGGGCGCCATAAGAAATATTTGCGCAAGGCCGGCACTGAAACCAATTTATAATGAATCAGAGGATGAAATCAAAGTATATTTATTTACCCAAGGCATGCAGATTCCTCTAAATATACTGAAGCTTCTGCAGCGCTTTGATTACTCTCAAGCGGTTCCAAAGCTTGTCCTCTATAATAATGAACTTAATGGAACGATGACCCGAACCGATGCAGCACTTCTCTTGCTGCTTAATCAATTTGGGATCGACATTATTATGTATAATCCTCCAGGACATAATGATATTGAAAATTTTGTGGATGAACATCTATATGATATCCATTGGCTTGAGGATGTGGTCTTTGACCTAGAATTCCGTGAGCCATCGATAATGAAGAGAATCCTTCGGCAAGGTTTTTTCAAAAATTTGAGAGGAGATTGATGTGATGAATCAAGTTCAAAATACATCTGTTGATTTATTAACGAAGGTTCCAGAAGATAAGTTATCTGAAACGAAGGTTTCCGAAATTAAGCTTGCCCTCCGCAATGAACCCGAGGTACAGCAGCTTGCTCGTTCCATTGATGAACGAGATCAAATTCAGATCTTGGAATTTGGAAAGGAGCCTGCCGTGCAAATTTCGAGGTTCTCGGACCAAATTTTGAGCAATATGAGAGCAACCAAACTGGAGGACTCCGGAGAACTTTTGAAGCAGCTTGGACGGATCATGGACAAGTTTGACAAAAAGGACTTTGAACAAACCTCTGGTGGGCTTTTTGGAAAGCTGTTTAAACGGGGCGAAAAGGTCATTGAAAAGCTGTTTGGGAAATACCAAACAATGGGTGGAGAAATTGACAAAATTTATGTCGAAATATCGAAATACCAAAATGAAATGGTTGGCTCAACCCAAATGCTCGAGCAGATGTATGAGCAAAACTACCAGTACTATTTAACCTTGGAGAAATATGTGGTTGCTGGTGAGATGAAGGTCGAGGAATTAAAGAATAATCAGCTACCACAGCTCGAAGCACGTGCGGCCTCAGGCGATCAAATGGCCTCCATGCAGCTCGATACATTAAGGAATGCGATTGAGCTACTGGAGCAAAGAGTTTATGACTTAGAAATGGCTAAAATGGTTGCTTTGCAAACAGCTCCCCAAATTAGGTTGCTCCAAAGAGGGAATACGAAGCTGATTGGCAAAATTAATTCCGCTTTTGTGACGACGATTCCGATCTTTAAGAACGGGTTGATTCAGGCTGTTGCTGCAAAAAGACAAAAACTTGTCGCTGACTCGATGAGTGAGCTTGATCGACGAACAAATGAAATGCTCCTCCGTAATGCGCAAAATATTTCTCAGCAAAGTGTGGATATTGCGAGACTCGCAGGTGGTCCAAGCATTAAGATAGAAACGATCGAAGAATCTTGGAACATTATTGTGAAGGGAATGCAAGAGACGAAGTCCATCGAAGAGGAAAACAAGCGCCTAAGAGAAGAAGGTACAAGAAGACTCGAGCAGCTTCAGGACAATTTTAAGCAAATGAAATTGCAAGGATAAGCGATAGCTTTTAAATAGAAGTCAGAGCTTTTAATCCCAATTATTAATTTAAGAGGTGAAAACAATGGCAATTAATTTACAAAAAGGTCAGCGTGTCGATTTAACAAAAGGAAATCCAGGGCTTTCTCGAATCATGGTTGGTCTAGGCTGGGACCCTGTTGAAAATCGTGGGGGAGGCCTTCTAGGCTCATTATTCGGCGGGGGCGGAGGCGCAAACATTGACTGTGACGCTTCTGTCATCATGCTTGGTGAGGGAGACCGATTAAGAAATAACAGTGACGTGATTTACTTTGGCAATTTAAGAAGCAATGATGGCAGTGTCCAGCATACGGGCGATAACCTTACTGGACATGGGGATGGAGATGATGAGCAAATTAATGTGGATTTAAGTCGTATTCCAGCCCATATTCAAAAGCTTGTCTTCGTTGTGAATATTTATGATTGTGTCAAGAGAAGACAGCATTTTGGCATGATTCGCAATGCGTTTATTCGTGTTGTTAACCCAACAAATGGACAAGAGCTCATTCATTACAATTTGACAGATGATTATAGCGGCAAAACAACTCTAATCGTCGGAGAAATATATCGCCATGGAACTGATTGGAAATTTGCGGCTGTAGGAACTGGAACAACCTTTGCCAGCTTAGGTGAGGTTGTCAGAACCTATTCATAATTAAGTGATGAGGCTATTTTCGCAGGTATGCCCTGGGAAACAAGTCTTCTATAAAAATCAAATCTTTTAAGAGGTGAAGAAAATGGGTACGATTAATTTATCTAAGGGTCAGCGTATTGATTTAACGAAAACAAACCCAGGACTAACGAGGGTGATTGTTGGGTTGGGCTGGGATACAAATCGTTATGATGGCGGTCAGGACTTTGATTTAGATGCTTCGGCCTTCTTAACAGATCAAAACGGAAAAGCAACCCAGGATTTGGATTTTGTGTTCTACAATAATCTCGTTCATCCTTCTCAATCAGTCGAACATACAGGGGATAACCGTACAGGGGAAGGAGACGGGGATGACGAGCAAATCAAGATTGATTTTAGCAAGGTCCCTGCTAATATTGAGAAAATCGCCATAACAGTTACGATTCATGATGCTGAGCTAAGGAATCAGAACTTTGGTCAGGTGTCCAATGCTTTTGTACGAGTGGTCAATGAGGATAATAACCAGGAAATTCTCCGATATGATCTTGGAGAGGATTTCTCCGTAGAAACAGCTGTGGTCATTTGCGAGTTATACAAGCATAATGGCGACTGGAAATTCAATGCAGTCGGTAGCGGCTTTTCAGGTGGACTAGCTGCCTTATGCCGCAATTTTGGATTACAGGTTTAAGTTGAAGAATGGAAGGCTGTCCATGTGTCTGCCTTCTTTGAGGTCTATTGAAATTTATGACGAGCTGGCCTGGAAGCTTGATATTAGTCTTCCAGCCGGCTCGTCTTTTGTCGAGAATTACATATTTTTTATGAAAAGTAGATTAAATGCGATGGGCATCTGCAGTCTGAGGAACCAAATCTCTTGACTGGAAGACTGCCTCCAACTTCCTTCCTAATTTTCTCAGCAAGCACACACTCTCCGATTGTTCCTTCATATGTTATAATTCTCGTAATGGTACCATAGGGTCGTAAATAATCGAAATGCCATTTTAATCGCTTATCAACCCGTTTATGTCGGTCGATTCGGGCCAAAATATTCCGTTTTGCACTCCCCACGTAAATATACATACCCTTTTGAAAAAAATAGACTCCTAGTTTCCCAACCTTGACGGTGGCGGCATTTGGGACCTCTAAATAAATGGCATAAAGAGTATGTGAAGGATCGATAACTTCAATCATGTCATACCTCCTATGAATAGAAAGGGAAGAGAAAAATGCGAAAGCTATTCCTTTTTATAATCGTTTGGATATTCTCACTTGCAATTCTTGGACGCTCCTCCGCTTCCTATGATGGGATTCTACTAAAGGATTATCCCCATGCGTCCTTCTTGAGGGAAACTCTTCACCTACAGGATGAGGATCCCGTGAATGAAATCATCATACTGCCTGATGAAGCTTTCGATGAGAAAAAGGCAGCTTCCATGATCACTAATATTCATCAACTACCAAACTCTCTATTAGCTAAAATACAACAAAATGGCATCCATATAAAGCTTTTTAATGGCAAGCTGACCGATAACCCGACAGCCAATCATTTAAAAGGGGTTACCCCAAGAGGCTACAAGAGTCAAAAACAGTGGGATGACGTCCCTGGGATAGGTGGGAGCTCCATGGTTCTGGCGAAAATCGGTTTCAGTGAAAGAGGGATGGGGCATGGTTCGGTGAATTTAGAGCTGCATGAGCTTGCCCATTCGATCGATCAAATTGTGTATAACAATATCAGATTTGATCCCATATTCCTAAAAATTTGGTCAAAGGAAAAAAATGTGCTTTTTCCTGGGCAGACCTATATGCTTTCATTCCCAGAGGAATATTTTGCGGAAAGCTTTGCAATGTACTATATAGATGCTACAAATAAATTGGTCCTAAAGAAGCGAGCACCCAAAACATACGAATATATCAAAAATCTAAAGTGAAATTGCCACATCATGTATGGTAGAATTAGAACCATGTAAAAAGGGAAAAGGTGTGGAAAAATGAAACAATATCTAGATCTTTGTAGACATGTGTTAGAAAATGGCGTAAAAAAACAGGACCGAACTGGTACGGGTACGATTAGTACCTTTGGCTATCAAATGCGCTTTAACTTAGCTGATGGCTTTCCGGTTGTGACGACGAAGAAATTACATTTGAAATCCATTATCCATGAGCTGCTCTGGTTTCTCTCTGGGGATACGAATATTAAGTATCTTCAGGAAAATGGAGTCCGTATTTGGAATGAGTGGGCGGATGAAGAGGGGAATTTAGGCCCAGTCTATGGTCATCAATGGCGTTCCTGGACTTCTGCCGACGGAACAACGGTTGACCAGATTCGACAATTAATCGAACAAATCAAGACGAATCCCGATTCAAGAAGGTTAATTGTCAACGCTTGGAATGTAGGGGATCTTGATAAGATGGCACTGCCACCATGTCATTGTCTCTTCCAATTTCATGTAGCAGATGGAAAGCTATCCTGTCAGCTCTATCAGCGCTCTGCAGATATTTTCCTCGGGGTGCCCTTTAACATCGCTTCTTATGCTTTGTTAACCTTAATGATTGCACAGGTATGTGACTTAGAGCCTGGTGAATTCATACATACATTAGGGGATGCCCATATTTATAATAATCACCTGGAACAGGTTCAGCTACAATTAACAAGAGAACCGTATCCGCTACCAAAAATGAAAATCAATCCTGGAGTAAAAGATATTTTTCAATTTAAGTACGAGGACTTTGAGCTCGTGGATTATGTAGCCCATCCTCATATTAAGGGAGCTGTGAGCGTATGATCTCTTTTATTGTGGCGATGGATGATAACCGGGTCATTGGCAAGGATAACGAGCTTCCGTGGCATTTGCCGGAGGACTTGAAGAACTTCAAACGGGTGACAATGGGACACCCCATTGTCATGGGCAGAAAAACATTTGAATCGATTGGCCGTGCCTTGCCGGGGAGAGAAAATATCATCATTACGAGAAATCCAAGCTTTAGTCGTGATGACTGCACCGTTTTTTATCAAATCGAGGATTTTCTCTCTTATTGCAAACAGAAGCCTGAGGAAGAATTTTTTGTGATCGGCGGTGCAGAAATTTTCAAACAGCTTCTCCGAGAAGTGGGGCGCCTTTACATCACGATCATTCATGAGGATTTTCAAGGGGATACCTTTTTTCCTGAAATCGATATGAACGAGTGGCAGCTAACTTCCACAGAAAAAGGATTAAAGGATGAGAAGAATCCTTATGATTATGAATTCACTGTTTATGAACGAAAACAGCCTTAAGCTAGGCAGCTTTGTTAGCAATTAGGAGGAGAGACATGCTTCGTTTAGTCACATGCTTTTTTTATATGGCGGGTTATTTGATTTACAGTGTCCCGACTTTGAGAAAAATGAGAAAACTGTCATCTGAGATCCCAGTCGAGGAAAGGGATAGAAGGATCCATGACATGCCAAAGAGATGGTCGAGGACGATCATGAAAATAACCGGCTCTAAGATTGAAGTGGTTGGGCAAGAGAAGATTCCTGCTGGCCCCGTTGTTTTTATTAGCAATCATGAGGGAGATTTTGATGTTCCGACCCTCCTCGGTTTCATTGAAAAGCCCTTTGGCTTTATTTCTAAAATTGAAGTAAAAAAGGTTCCGATTATTTCTTCCTGGATGGAAGTCATCAATTGCGTGTTTCTCGATCGTAGTGATCGCCGTCAAGCCATTCGCTCCATCCGAGAAGGAGCAGAAATCCTGCGCCAAGGACATTCTCTTGTAGTCTTTCCAGAGGGGACAAGGAGCAAGGGCGGCGAAATGGGAGAATTTAAGTCGGGAAGCTTTAGGCTTGCAACAGATGCCAAGGTACCCATTATTCCAGTTTGTATAAAAGGGACCTCCGAAGTGTTTGAAAAGAACGGACGTCTTATCAAACCAGCGAAAATTAAAGTGACAATTTGCTCACCCATCGGTCCTAACGTTTATGAAAATATGAATGCAAAGGAACTTGCAGCCCATATTGAAGGAATTATCCGAAAGGAACTAGAGACATTATCCAATGCATCTTAAGGACAAGCCCCCTTGTTTCGACAGGGGGGGCGTATTGTGTTTTGAATTGAAAGAAAACTATAAATTTTATAAAAACACTCTTATAAAAATCGAAAGAACATGCTATAATGATCAAATTAAATTAACGGAGAAATGAGGGAATGATATGGAACAGAAGGTACTAAAACGAAAATGGGTGCAAGTGGAAGATATTATCATTGCATACCAGCAGCTAAAGGATATCGTTGCCCATACGCCGTTACAAAAAAATGAACGTCTTTCTGAAAAGTACTCCTGTAATGTTTACTTAAAACGGGAGGATTTGCAGCATGTTCGTTCTTTTAAGTTAAGGGGTGCCTATTACAAGGTTAAATCCTTAAGTACGGAGCAACTCAAAAATGGGGTTGTTTGTGCGAGTGCTGGTAACCATGCACAGGGAGTGGCTTTTGCTTGTCGCCATTTAGGTGTGCACGGGAAAATTTTTATGCCAACGACGACTCCAAAGCAAAAAATAAAGCAGGTGGAGCTGTTTGGACGTGACAACGTCGAAATTATATTAGTAGGGGATACCTTTGATGCATCCTCCCGAGAGGCTTTCATTTGTGCGGAGAATGAAAATCGTGCTTTTATCCATCCTTTTGATGATGAAATGGTGATTGCCGGGCAAGGGACTGTTGCTGTAGAAATTCTGAATGATTGTGAAGAAAAGATTGATTATGTCTTCGGCAGCATTGGAGGAGGAGGCTTGATGTCTGGCCTAAGCACCTACATTAAGAGCATCTCTCCAACAACCAAATTGGTTGGTGTGGAATCTGTTGGGGCGCCTTCTATGAAGACATCGATTGAGCAAGGAACGGTTACTGCACTTGCAGATATTGACAAATTCATCGACGGTACTGCTGTCATGTGTGTTGGAAGCAAGACCTTTGATATTTGTCAGGACCTTTTAGATGATATTTTGCTTGTATCAGAGGGGAAGGTATGCACCAGTATTTTGGAGCTTTATAATGAGCATGCGATTGTCGCAGAGCCTGCTGGTGCGTTGACGATTGCCGCACTTGATTTATATAAGGAGGAAATTAAAGGGAAGACCGTTGTCTGTGTGATAAGTGGAGGCAACAATGATATCGGAAGGATGCAAGAGATTAAGGAGAGATCCTTGCTCTATGAAGGCCTTTTATATTACTTCATTGTTAATTTTCCGCAGAGAGCCGGTGCATTAAGAGAGTTTTTAGACGAGGTATTGGGTCCTACTGATGATATTACAAGGTTTGAATACACGAAAAAGAACAACAAAGAAAACGGTCCTGCATTAGTAGGGATTGAACTTCAGAAGAGGGAAAACTATAATGATTTAATAAGTAGATTAAATAAGAAGGGTTTTTCCTATACTGAGGTTAATAAAGACAGGGATCTATTTAATTTACTCATTTGAGCCATACTTGAAAATGATGTAAGTCACAAAAAAGAAAATTTCATAAAGAATGTGAAGATCTTATGAACAATCATCGATATCTCCCATAAAGGGCTCGAAAAATACTATAATCATTATGTATTACAAGTTATTAATAAAGGGGTTGTTCTACCATGTTATCAAACATCGGAGTACCTGGATTAATCTTGATTTTAGTTTTAGCTTTAATTATCTTCGGTCCGAAGAAACTTCCAGAGATCGGCAGAGCTTTTGGGCAGACCCTTCGTGAATTTAAGAAATCTACTCGTGAATTAACAAGTGATGTTATGGAAGAGTTCGAAGAAGAAAAGAAAGAAATCAAAGAAATGACAAAAATTACAAAATAAGGTGTGAGATTTTTATCTTACACTTTTTTTCTTCATTGAAATGATTGGAATTCATGCTATACTAATTCCGCAAGCCGTCTTCATAATGGTAGGCTTTGTTAATAAACACTTGTTGATATAGCCTTATACTTGTGCGTGAACGGGTTTTATTCGGTGCGAATATCTTAGTGAACGCACATGTATAAGGCGGTATCTGGCAGAGTCTAATGATAAAATAATTTACGACAATTAGTAGGCAGGAGAACACACAGTATGGAAGATAAAGAACTAAACCTAATTGAGCACTTGGATGAATTAAGAAAAAGATTAATTATATCTGTAGCCGCTTTTCTCGTTTTTTTTGTAGTAGGCTTTATTTATGTGAAGGAAATATATAATTGGTTTGTACGTGATTTAGATGTGAAGCTAGTAGTGCTTGGACCGAGTGATATTGTCTGGATCTATTTTATGATTGCAAGCGTTATTGCGATTGCCGGTACCATTCCAGTCATAGCTACGCAGCTCTGGTTGTTCGTCAAACCTGCATTAAAGCCAATTGAAAAGAAAATTTCTCTTTCCTATATCCCAGCTCTATTTATTTTATTCATCGTAGGGCTATCCTTTGGATATTTTATTATTTTTCCGACCATCATGCAGTTTTTAGTTGATATTAGTGGAGACATGGTTGTAACGAACTTTACCGCGGAAAAATACTTCCGTTTTATCATGCATATGACTCTTCCTTTCGGATTCTTGTTTGAACTACCAGTTGTGGCAATGTTCTTAACATCGCTTGGAATCATTAATCCATATATCCTCCAAAAGATGAGGAAGTATGCATACTTTGTTCTTGTTATCATAGGTGTCGTTATATCACCGCCCGATATTATGTCAGATACGCTCGTTTCGATTCCGTTGCTATTCCTTTATGAAATCAGTATTAATTTATCAAAAATTGTCTATAAGCGAAAACTAAAGAAGGAAAAAGAATGGGCGGAACAATTTGAGGAACAAGCGGAAGAAGATAAAGATGAGGTAGTAGAGTAATTATTAGAACAAACCGGGCTTTTTGCTCGGTTTTTTTATTTGGTTTTTCCTGTTTAAAGAGCTATAATGTTCTTAATAAAGAACAAAAGAATAGGCTCTTTTGAAATGGGGAAAATTAAAGTGGACATGAAATGGAAAAATAGATTGAATGATCGAAATGAGTAAAATATTCATTTTCTTATCTGTATTAAATGTATTCGATGGTTTTGTCACGTTTATAGGTGTCCGTGGTGACATGATTGAAGAATATAATCCTTTTATGGCATATTTAATCGATGTCGCCCCATGGTCTTTCTTAATTGTCAAAGTATTGTTATCGTTATTCCTGCTAATTATTTCTCGAATTCTAATGGAACAGTCCATCTCATTTATTTTAAGATTTCTTGCTTTAATTTCTGTTACATTATATATTACGGTCACAGCAACTCATTTCGTCTGGCTTTATTTTCTGATTTTTTAATCCTGAATCCGCCTTATCGTTTGCTAGCAAATATCATCCGATGTGGAAGGCATATCATTTTCACAAAAATAGCTTTAAATCTGGCTGATTGTACGTGTATAATAGATAATAAGCTACATGACAATTAGGATGTGATGGATTGGGAAAGATTAAGATAGTTACAGACTCAACCGTGGATTTGCGCGATGAGGTTCTGCATAAATATGAAATAGAAGTTGTCCCCTTGTCTATTCATATAGATGGACAAACCTATATAGATCGAGAAGATATTACACCTGAAGAATTTATGGTCAAAATGAAATACGCAGAGGAATTACCTAAGAGTTCTCAGCCACCAACAGGTGTATTCTTAGAGCTTTATGATCGCTTAATAGATGAGGGATATGAAGTGATTTCGATTCATATGACTGGTGGAATGAGCGGTACGGTTCAGTCTGCAGAATCGGCTGCAAGTATGGCGAAGGGAAAGGTGACGGTGATTGATTCCCGCTACATTTCAAGAGCCTTAGCCTTTCAAGTAATCGAGGCTGCAAAAATGGCCCAGGCGGGAAAAACAGTGGAAGAAATTGTGGCTTCTGTAGAGAATATTAGGGAAAATACAAGATTGTTTGTTTATGTGGATACGCTTGAAAATTTAATCAAAGGTGGGCGGATCGGGAAAGGAAAAGCAATGATTGGCTCCATCTTGAATATTAAGCCGATTGCTTCACTTGAAGGCGGAGTTTATTCTCCTGTTGCAAAGGTAAGAAGCCATACACAAGCGGCAAAGTATTTGGCAAAGGAATTTGCGGAGGATGTCAAAGGAAAGACGATTAAGGGTGTTGGGCTTGTGCATGCAGAGGGAGTGGAATTGGCTCACAAAATTAAGCAAGCCATATTTGAGCTCACTGGCTATGAAGTGAAGGATATTGACTATACAACACCAATCGTAAGTACACATACTGGTCCAGGTGCAATTGGATTTATGTATTATGTCGAATAATGAAGACAGCAAAAAAATGGACCTCTAGGTCCATTTTTTTTATTTTAGGAGGATTATTCATCATTCTGTCGAAAAGAAGAGGTAATAGAACATTTGGGATGCAGAATACGAGGTTAAATTATGTTTAAATATTTTCAAAAATTGACCATAAATAGTAAATTGATGATCCTTACATTGTTTATTACTTTTTTAGTTGTCATTATTACAGGGGGCATTTCATTCTTTCTTCAAACGAAAGCGATGAAGGAAAATCTCACAAGTCATGTAGCTGAAATATCAAGCCTATTCAGTTCAACCATCAGCTCCCAGGATTTAGCAGAGATCATTGAATTAAAGGATAAAACGAGTCCGACTTATCAAAAATTAGCATCACACTTGAATCTCATAAATGAAAGTGACACCAAATATTTACATGCTTGCATCGTAGCACCAAAGCTAATCGATAACGAGGTTTTTTTTCTCGTCCCATCTAGCAAGATGACGGAGGAGCCCTTCTCAACAATTGATACGAAGGATGAATTCAAAGAGGCATTGCTAAAATCGGCCTATTATAAGAAGGTTACCCATAGTAAGGTATATCGCGAGCATGGAAGTTATTGGATTGCTGCATTTGCGCCAATAGTCGACCGAAACAATCAAATTTTGGGCGCCGTGGCAATTAGTGGAGATGTCTCCGTAATTGGTTCTTTTTTTGAAGAAATGCTCTATTATTTTTCAGTTATTTTTATTATCATCACTTGTTTAGTGTTCTATCTTTTTAAATGGGGCTTAAGAAAGGTTCTTGCCCCAATGAACGAGATCATGAATGGAATCAATGAAGTAAGCAAGGGGAATTTTCAAGTGAAGCTTCCTGCGAGAGACCAATCTGATCTTGGAAAGTTAACAGAACGTTTTAATCATATGACAGAACAGCTGTCACTTTTATTCGAACGGTTAACTTTAACCTCTAAGCAACTAGGAAAAGAGGGCTATTCATTCCGTCAGGCTTCCGCTTTTGAAGAAGCTATCGGAGAAATGGAGCATATTATTCAACGGACAAAGATCCTCAAGGAATTACAGCGAGCGGAAAAAATGAATGCAATTGGCCAGCTTGCTGCATCGGTTGCCCATGAAATTCGAAATCCGATGACAGTAGTGAAGGGCTTTTTGCAAATCTTCAAATCAAAAAAAGAGCTGTCCTCCGAGGAGCAAATGTTCATCAAGCTGATGATTGATGAAATGAATCGAGCGGAAACCATTATTAATGATTATCTCTCCTTAGCAAAACCTGATATGGAGAGTACTGAAAAAGTAGATGCCGTAGATTTGGCTCATAAGGTCATGGAGCTCATGAATTCCTATGCATTAATGTCCAAGAATATCAATTTAGATATTTTTACGGAGGAAGAGGTTTTTGTTAATGGGAATCGAAGTGAGCTCAAACAAGTGCTCATCAATATATTGAAGAACGGGATCGAAGCCTTGAAGGATGGGGGAACTTTAAGTTTACGAGTATATCGGAATGAATCCTTTGGTATATTTGAAGTGAAGGATAATGGAATCGGCATGACGAGCGAGGAACTAGACCGTTTAGGGACAGCCTTTTATTCCCTCAAGGAAAAAGGGACGGGGATGGGCCTCATGGTTTGCTATCAAATCATTGAGAGAATGAAGGGGAGAATTGATGTCGTCAGTGAAAAAAATGTCGGGACTACGTTTACGATAAGTGTGCCGTTGGATGAAGAAATGAGAGAATCATAGTTTTGAAAGTATCGCTCACAGCTTCGCCATACTTTTTTCTTTCTTCTTTCATAACTGTCTGCTACAATGAACCTTGAATGAATTGGGGATTGCAGGTGAAAACATGAAGTCACGTCGTATTTTGATGGCATTAATGGTCTTGGTTTTGTTATCCGCATGCGGAAACACAGGGATTAAGGATCCTTTAAACTATCACATTAAAGATTTTACATTTACTGATCATGAGGGCAAAAAATTTGGGCTGAAGGACTTAAAAGGAAAGGTCTGGGTGGCCGATTTTATCTTCACAAATTGCACAACCATTTGCTCACCAATGACTTTTAATATGGCAAAGCTGCAAAAGATGGCCAAGGAAGAGGGCATTGAAAATATTGAATTTGTCTCTTTCTCTGTTGATCCTGAAGTGGATACACCAGAAAAATTGAAGGAATACGGAAAGAACTTTGACCTCGATTATAGCAATTATCATTTTTTGACTGGTTATGATCAAGCCTTTATTGAATCCTTCGCCTTAGATAACTTTAAGGCTTTAGTGAAAAAACCGGAAAATGAGGATCAAGTGATCCATCAAGGCTACTTTTATTTGGTCGATCAAAAGGGAACAATTATGAAATATTATAAGGGTTCGCAAGATACTCCTTTTGCCGATATTATTACAGATATGAAGGCGTTACAATAGATCTTAATTTAAGGTCTATTTTTTTTATGCGGTTATAGACTTTGTTATAGCTTCTTTTCCGCCTTATGCGTATGGGCTCACTAAGTTGCTTGTACCAAGCAAAACACGCTCACTCCATACACATAAGGCTGCAATTAATACTGAACTCTGAATAGCTTTGCTTTTCGAGGAAATGAATCCTTGTTATAATGAATAAGGTAAAAAATAATAGCAGACAATAAAAGGATGGTGAAAAGATGAAGAAAATATTCACCTCTTTTTTTCTTTGTTTCTTTCTTTTAGCAGGATGTAGCAATGAGCCATTATTAGATAGGTCTATGGCGGTTAAACAATCAACGGTTGACCTAAAAGAGAATATTACATCTGATTTTATTCCAAGTACCTATACCATTGTTTCAATTGGTGATTCATTAACTCAGGGGGTAGGAGACAGTACAAAAAGAGGTGGCTACCTTCCTTATTTGGAGGAGCGCCTCGAAGAAGAAAAGAGTGTAGAAGACGCTGTTTTTTATAACTTTGGTGTAAGTGGGAATCGTACTTCACAGGTCCTCAATCGGGTAAAGACGCAAGAAGTGAAAGCAGCTCTTAAAAAAGCGGACATCGTCATGATCACGACAGGTGGAAATGATGTCATGAAGGTGGTAAGAGAGAATTTTACAGGACTACAGCTTGAGGATTTCGATAAGGCCTTAATTGGCTATGAAAAAACGCTCTCATCTTTAATTCAATCGATTCAAAAAGAAAAACCGGATGCGACGATCGTATTAATCGGACTCTATAATCCGTTTTATGCTTATTTCAATGAAATGAAAGAATTAGATATGGTTATGAAAAAGTGGAATCAAGTAAGTCAATCCGTATTGCAGAAATATGAAAATACCATATTTGTTGATATTGCTGATGAATTCAGAGAGAATGAAGAAAATCTACTTTACACTGATTATTTTCATCCAAATGATCAAGGGTATCAGTTGATTGCTGAAAAAGCTTTTACAACCCTTCAGGATGAAGCCCTTCATGATCTTGCAGATAAGAAGTTTTTAGCTATGAAAAAGGGGAATGAAGAGGATGAATAAAAAATGGAAGCTTTTGTTTTTTCTCCTTTTAGGAATCAACATCCTCGTGATTTTCCTGATGGTGATTCTAATCAATCTTCCTATTGAGGATGAGGCTGTACCTAAAAGCAATGAAAAAGCAGGTCGAGATGTCCAATTTAAGATCCAAACGAACAAACAGGACTTGAATCAAATTATTAACCATTATATTGAAGAGGAAGGATTTAAAAGTCCAATTGATTATAAAGTTATGCTGCAGGATGAGGTTGAACTTCTTGGAACGATGAAGGTCTTTACCCAAGATATCGAAATGAAGCTCACATTTGAACCAGAGGCGCTGCCAAATGGAGATCTTATTCTTAGGCAAAAATCAATTTCTGTCGGACAACTTCCTCTACCAGTCTCTTTTGTGCTCAAATTTATTAGAGACCAATATGATTTTCCTAAATGGGTCACGATTCAGCCAAATGATGAGCTGATTTATGTTTCCTTACAGGAGATGAAGCTAAAAAGTGATATAAAAGTAAGGGTCAATAAGTTTGATTTGAAAAATGATGATATTCAATTTACATTACTCGTTCCAACTGCTCAACAATAGGATGAACAAAGGGGTGTGGCATTATGGAGAATCAAAGCTATGAGCTCGCTACTTTTGCTGGTGGTTGTTTTTGGTGTATGGTCAAGCCCTTCGATGAACAGCCGGGCATTATCAAGGTGGTGTCTGGCTATACCGGAGGACATAAGGAAAATCCGACCTATGAAGAGGTTTGCAGTGAGACAACGGGACATCTTGAGGCGGTGCAAATTACCTTTGATCCAGCTGTCTTTCCTTATGAAAAGCTGCTCGAGCTTTATTGGCAGCAAATTGATCCAACGGATCCAGGCGGCCAGTTTTATGACCGTGGGGAGTCCTATCAAACAGCGATTTTCTATCATAATGACGAACAAAAGAGACTAGCTGAGGAATCGAAAAACAAACTGCAGGATAGCGGTCGTTTTAACAAACCGATTGCGACCAAAATTCTTCCCGCAAAGCCGTTTTACGAGGCAGAGGAATACCACCAGCATTTTTACAAGAAGAATCCTACCAGGTATCAAGCCTATAGCCATGGTTCTGGACGAGAGGCATTCAAATCAAAGTACTGGGGTGACTGAATTGAATAACAGTGATTATAAAAATCTTAAAGAAAAATTAACTCCTCTTCAATATGAGGTAACACAAAATAATGGCACGGAGCCTCCCTTTCGTAATGAATATTGGAACGAATTCCGCGAGGGGATTTATGTAGATATTATTTCTGGTAAGCCTTTGTTTAGCTCAAAGGATAAATTTGATGCGGGATGTGGATGGCCGAGCTTCACAAAACCGATTGAAGAGGAAGAGATTAAGGAGAAACAGGATTTCAGCCATTTTATGATCCGAACCGAGGTACGCAGTAAAACGGCCGATTCTCATCTTGGTCATGTATTTGATGATGGACCAGGGCCAACTGGTTTACGGTACTGTATCAACTCAGCTGCCATCCGATTTATACCAAAGGAAAAGCTTGAGGAAGAGGGCTACGGAGAGTTTTTGCAGCTATTTAATGATTAGAATTTGAAATATTAGGGATATCTCTACCAAAAGAGGTATCTTTTTTTTATGTATCTTGAATTAGTGCTAAAGGAATATATCCGAACGATATAGTTAAATATAAATTAATAGTTCGTATTTTAATGTTGACCATAAATATTTTGTCTGATATATTATGTAAGGGATTGATAAATACGAAAATTGATGATTCGATGGCGATAGATAGCGAATATGCGGAACAACAGGGGGAATAGTAGATGAAAACAAATTATGACGTGATCGTTGTAGGTGCAGGACCTGCTGGAATTTTTACAAGCTATGAACTAATGCTAAAAATGCCGGAAGCAAAGGTTTTGCTAATTGATAAGGGACATGATATTTATAGGCGAAATTGTCCGATTTTGCAGAAAAAGATAGAAAAATGTCCACCTGCTGCTGGTAGGAAGGAATTTGCTGGCTGTCTCCCTGCCTGTTCGATTACAAATGGCTTTGGTGGAGCTGGGGCTTATTCAGATGGAAAATTCAATATTACGAGTGAATTCGGGGGATGGATGACCGACTATTTGCCAGATTCAAAGGTGGTTGAATTAATCAAATATGTGGATGAAATTAATTTAAAGCATGGGGCAACAAGAAGCATTACTGATCCATTAACACCTGAAGTCAAAGATATTGAAAGAAGGGCCTATGCGGCGGGGCTGAAGCTATTGCGCGCCCAGGTAAGACATTTGGGAACGGAGCAGAATCTGCAAATTTTGATGGATATTTATGAGCATTTGAAAGAGCATATTGACATGGTCTTTAAGACGGAAGTCGAGGACTTGGTTACAGAAAAGCAATCAGGTGGTCATAAGGTTACGGGAATCAAACTAAAATCAGGTGAAACGATCACCGCTGATAAAGTGGTCATCACTCCTGGGCGTGATGGGTCTATATGGCTGTCAAAGCTTCTAAAAGCACGCCGCCTTAAAATGATTAGCAATCAGGTGGATGTAGGGGTCCGGGTTGAGACTTCAAATATCGTTATGGAAGAAATTAATGAACATCTGTACGAGGGGAAATTTACCTTTAACACCTCCGTTGGAACAACCGTCCGTACCTTCTGTAGCAACCCATCCGGTCATGTGGTTGTAGAAAACCATTCGGGAACAATGCTGGCCAATGGACATGCCTATAAGGATCCGAAGCTTGGCAGTCCGAACACGAACTTTGCTTTGCTTGTCTCCCATACGTTCTCAGAGCCATTTGACAAACCAAATGAATATGCCATTGCTATTTCGAAACTGGCTAATGCCTTATCAAACGGTGGCATCATCGTTCAAAAATATGGAGATATTTTAAAAGGGAGAAGATCTACTGAAAAAAGGATTAAAGAAGGCTTCCTTGAGCCAACCCTTAAAGAGGCTGTCCCTGGAGATTTAGGTTTGGTTTTACCGTATAACACGTTAAAGAGCTTGATTGAAATGACTGAGGCATTAAACGTTGTCTCACCTGGTTTAGCGTCTGAGCATACGCTGTTCTATGGTGTCGAAGCAAAATTTTATTCGGCCCGTCCAAAGCTTAATGACCGCTTTGAAACAGAAATTAGCGGCTTGTATGTGGGCGGTGATGGTGCTGGAGTGACAAGAGGACTTGCTCAAGCAAGTGCATGCGGAGTTTGGATTGCGAGAGATATTGTCGAAAAAGCAAAAAGTGGCAATATAAAAGATAAAGCAACTGTTTAAGTGTGAGGTCTGTCTACATGGCAGGCCTTTTTGATTTCTTTTCATTCATCCCATGATCCGTTACAATTTATGTAAGCGTCAATTTTACTTGGAAGGGGAGAAATGTAAAATATGAAGCAATCCTTATGGATAAATGGAAACGAGGTTGAAACGAAGGAATATGCTAGCTTGTTCAGTCCTTACAATCAAGAGCTGATTGCCGAGGTTTCTGTGGCTGCAGAGTCCGATATTGTGCGTGCAATCGATGCAGCCGCTAAGGCAGCAGGTACATTGCGGAACATGCCTGCCTATGAAAGAGCCGATATTCTTGATAGAGTCGTAGAATTGCTCAAAGAACATAAAGACGAATGCGCTCGCATCATTGCCTTGGAAGCGGCAAAACCTCTGAAAGCGGCTAGAGGAGAAGTCGAACGGACCATCATGACCTACAAATTTGCCGCCCAGGAGGCAAGAAGGTTGGTTGGTGAAACAATCCCAATGGATGCTGCTCCAGGTGGAGAGAACCGTGTTGCTTATACAGTCAAAGAGCCCCTAGGTGTTGTGGCAGCCATTACACCCTTTAACTTTCCTATGAATCTAGTTGCACACAAGGTTGGTCCTGCCATTGCAAGTGGAAATACGGTTGTCTTGAAGCCAGCCTCTCAAACCCCATTATCTTCATATAAAATTGCACAATTTTTTCATAAAGCTGGATTACCAAACGGAGCCCTGAATGTCGTCACAGGAAGTGGAAGAGTCATCGGAGATGTCCTGTTAGCAGATGAACGAGTTGAAATGATAACGTTTACAGGAAGCCCTGAAGTGGGCAAATATATTCGCGAGAATGCTGGTTTAAAAAGGGTTACATTAGAATTAGGATCAAATTCAGCTGTTATTGTGGATGAACATTCCAAAATAGAGGAGATCGTCCCAAGAATCGTATCCGGTGCCTTTGTCTTTCAAGGTCAGGTCTGTATTTCTGTCCAGCGTATCTACGTTCATGAGAATTTGTATGACCCATTCGTTGAACAATTCCTTTCAGAAGCAAAGAAGCTTGTGATCGGAAATCCCTTTGATGAAAGCACCGATATTTCTGCCATGATTTCGCCTACAGAGAAGGAAAGAGTATTGGGCTGGATTCGGAGTGCAGAAAGTCAGGGGGCCGAGATTGTATTAGGTGGGAAGGAAGAAAATGGAGCCCTTCAGCCTACTGTTCTACTAAATGTTCCGCCAAATGAGAAGATATCCTGCGAAGAGGCCTTTGCCCCTGTAGTTCATATCAATCGAGTCAGCTCTTTTGAGGAAGCAATTGAGCTTGTCAATGAATCAAAATATGGTCTGCAGGCTGGTGTGTTTACACAGGATGTCCAACGGGCATTCAAGGCGGCAAAGGAATTACATGTCGGTGGAGTGATGATTAACGATATCCCAACCTTCCGGGTCGATCATATGCCGTATGGGGGCGTGAAGCTAAGCGGAATGGGACGGGAAGGAATCAAATATGCTATGGACGAGATGACTGAACTTAAGCTCATTAGTTTTAAACTATCGTAGGGAAAAATGGATTGCTTATCGAAAGGAGTGAAAGAACATGCCAGCAACGACCTCTTTTCTAAAGGGAGAGCAATATATGCTAGAGATATTTTCCGATCCCTTTAACAAGCGAATACGCATTGATGATTTGCGGGGGGATCTTGATAAAGCCATTGAAAAGGCAGAGGAAATAGCGAAGGAGGAAATGGCTGAGAAGCTGATTATTAAGGGGAGAAGGGAGCAGTTTTTACCGCTTATCGAAAAAGGATATCAGTGTGAGGCATTGATTGATCGCTATTTTTTAGGGTCTGACGGTTATTTCTTTTGCAAATATTTCTCAAATGAGCGCAGGAATAGCAATGACATTCTTAAGGAGGATGGAATTGTAAAAAATGTACAGCTGTTGGAGCGGAGCTTTGAAGGGGTCGCTCCTCCAGAGGAGTATAAGTTAACCCTTATCGGTAAAGAGGATGCTAGAAGGCTTGCAGAGCTTTATCAGCAGGTGTTTAAAATTTATCCTACACCATTGCATGAACCTGGCTATATTGAAAAAACGATCGATGAAGGGACCATTTATTATGCCTTCTACTGTGAGGAGAAAATCGTTAGTGCGGCATCCGCTGAGGTCAACAATTTTTACCAAAATGCTGAGCTGACAGATTGCGCTACCTTACCTGAACATCGAAAATACGGATTGATGAAGATTCTACTAGAGAAACTCGAGGAACAGCTAGTCAAGCAAGGCGTCTATTGCTCCTACTCCATAGCGAGAGCCCTCTCCTTTGGCATGAATGCTGCGCTGCATCAGCTTGGATATGCTTATCGTGGAAGGCTAACGAATAACTGCTATATTTTTGATAAGATTGAGGATATGAATGTGTGGGTGAAGGATTTAAGTAAGATGTAGCATAGGATGCCGAATAATTGCCACTTCATGCTGACTTTTCGGCACCGAACATAGATGGCAGGTGATGAGGTGACAGAGGGGATTGCAATTTCAAGTGAAGTGCTAAAAGCGATTTTATCGCGAATTGATGAAGGAATTCATGTCGTCGATACAGATGGAAAAACTATTTTTTATAATGAAGTAGCTGCCAACCATGACGGACTAAAGGTTACTGATGTAATCGGAAAACCACTTCTTTCCGTATTTCCTTCATTGAATGAGAGCACAAGCACCTTGCTTAAGGTTTTGGAAACAAAAAAGGCTATTTACAACCAGGCACAGGCCTATACGAATGTCTACGGGAAGAAGATTGAAACGATGAATACGACGCTGCCGATTTTTGTTAAAGGGGAAATGGTCGGTGCCATGGAAATTGCCAAAGATTATACAAGTATGAAAAGATTATCTGAACAGCTAGTGGATCTACAAAAAAAGCTCCTTGCGAAAAAGAAGGTTCCAAAAAAGCAGAGTGTGGTTACCTATACTTTGGACGATCTTTTAACAGTGAATTCAGAGTTCGCCAAGGTAAAGAAAGAAGCTGAAAAACTAGCAGCCTCCCATTCACCCATTCTGGTGTACGGAGAAAGTGGTACGGGGAAGGAGTTATTTGTGCAGGGGATTCATCATGCCTCTGTACGGGCGGGGTTTCCTTTTATCGCTCAAAATTGTGCGGCCATTCCAGAAACCTTACTTGAAAGCATTCTCTTTGGGACTTCAAAGGGGAGCTATACAGGGGCAGTTGAACGCCCAGGATTGTTTGAACTTGCTGATGGAGGTACACTTTTTCTCGATGAGCTCCACGCGATGCCGATAGACCTTCAGGCAAAGCTCCTTCGTGTTCTTGAGGATGGGATCATTAGAAGGGTTGGCGGTACAAGGGATACGGTTGTAGATGTGAGAGTGGTCGCTGCCATGAATGTCCATCCGAAGCAAGCCCTTGAACAGAAAATGCTTCGTCCTGACTTATTTTATCGCTTAAATGTGCTGATGTTTGAACTTGCTCCATTGAGAAAGAGAACGGAGGATATCCTTTATTTAACAAGGGTTTTTATAGAGAAATTCAATCGGATTCTTAAAAAGCAGATCGAAGGCATAAGTGTGGATGTAGAGCAGATTTTCTTAAGCTACAATTGGCCAGGAAATGTGCGGGAATTAAAGCACACGGTCGAATATATGATGAATATGTGTGAGAGTGAGTTATTAGAAATAGAGCATCTTCCGATTATGCTGAGGGAACAGGTCAGTAAGGAGCAGGTGAAACTTCTTGATTCAGAACATTCGGTCTCTTTTCGTAAGAATGTAGAGAATTTTGAAATGGAATTAATTAAGAAGGCGCTCTCTGAAACGAAAGGGAATATTCAGCAGGCGGCTAAGCGGCTGCATATTCCGAGGCAAACTCTGCAGTACAAAATTCATAAATATCAACTGAACCAACATGCCGAATAATCGGCATGTTTTCTTTTTGAGCAAGGGATTTATATGATAAAACCATTGAAAATAGTGTTTTCTCTCCCCTATTAGCTTTGGCATAATTCTTGCATGATTAATGGCAAATACGAAAATAGGGGGAAGTGAAATGAGACAAAGCTTATATAAGCCAGAACGGCATTGGAAGGATATCGAATTATGGAAGGATGTCACAGAAGAGCAGTGGAATGATTGGCTGTGGCAGCTTACAAATACAATCAGAACCCTTGATGATCTCAAGAAGGTAATCAATCTTACACCAGATGAGGAAGAGGGAGTTCGTATTTCAACGAAAACCATTCCATTAAATATCACTCCATATTATGCATCCCTCATGAATCCAGATGATCCACGTTGTCCGATACGCATGCAATCAGTACCCGTTTCAAAGGAAATCCACAAAACGAAATACGACCTTGAAGACCCACTACATGAGGATGAAGATTCTCCCGTTCCTGGCTTAACGCATCGTTATCCAGATAGGGTACTATTTCTTGTCACAAACCAATGCTCCATGTATTGTCGATATTGCACAAGGAGAAGATTTTCCGGACAAATTGGAATGGGGGTTCCAAAGAAGCAGCTGGATGACGCCATTCAATATATTCGCCAAACACCGGAAGTCAGAGATGTCCTTATCTCAGGTGGGGATGGGCTTTTGATTAATGATACGATCCTCGAGTATATTCTAAAGAATTTGCGTGAGATCGACCATGTGGAAATCATTCGCATAGGTACCCGAGCTCCTGTTGTGTTTCCGCAAAGGATTACGGAGAATTTATGCAATATTCTTAAAAAATATCATCCGATCTGGTTAAATACGCATTTCAATACCTCGATTGAGATTACCGAGGATTCCAAAAGAGCATGCGAAATGCTGGCTAATGCGGGTGTACCTGTAGGAAATCAATCTGTTATTCTTGCAGGAATCAATGACAGCGTGCCAATTATGAAGAAGCTGATGCATGACCTTGTGAAAATCCGCGTCCGTCCATATTATATTTATCAATGTGACCTATCAGAGGGGATCGGACATTTTAGAGCCCCTGTTTCTAAGGGACTGGAAATTATTGAAGGCTTGCGTGGTCATACTTCTGGATATGCTGTACCAACCTTTGTCGTCGATGCCCCAGGTGGAGGAGGGAAAATTGCTCTTCAGCCAAACTATTTGATTTCTCAAAGCGCTGACAAGGTCGTTTTACGAAATTTTGAAGGAGTGATAACGACCTATCCAGAACCAGAATCCTATACCCCAGGCACAGCTGAAGGCTACTTCAAGAAAATCTATCCAGATATGGAGCAGAAGCGTTCCAATATTGGTGTTTCCGCACTTATGAACGATCAACAATTCAATCTAGTTCCAAACGGAATTGAGCGATTGAACCGTCGGGAGCAATACGAGAAAGACCCGACACATGCAACATTGAAAAATAAACGGGGGAAACGCGATGAATTAAAGGAGAAGAAATTTATGGCGCAGCAGGCGAAAATGCAAACAACCACGCCTGAATCAAAGGAGGCCTAACTCTTGCAAAAAGTCTGTGATTGGTGTGAAAGTGATCAGATTTTTAACGACAAACAGTCTGTATATTGGGAACTGCCGGATGGAACAAAGGCGATAGAAATATTAGAGACGCCGGCAATTGTTTGCAAGGACTGTGGGATGATCTATCAAGAAGAGAGCATTATTAGGGTGATTGAGGATCAGCTCTTTCTCATAAATACAAAACAGCTTGATAAAACCATTTCCTATGAAAAGTTAATGGAGCAGCCTCGATTGTTAAAGAGAAATTACTTTGATTTTTCCTCCTAAGTGGCAGAATTTGAAAATGTCACATTTTCTTCACTGATTTTTCACAATTATTATTTTCTTGATCCTTATAATAAGGATTAGGGTAATGATTGAAAAATGGGGGAAGAAAGATGAAACTTGCATTATTAATTATGCTGGCAGCGGCTCTATTTGTTCTATTCGGTTGTGGGTATTATCTAGGTGTAATCAAGGAAAAGTTTGGTAGAAACTGGCTCTATGCTGTACCAATAACCATTGCAATATTAATGTTTAATATCGTCCTCGCTATCTATGAATTGTCCAAGACAGCTAGATGGCAATAAGAAAAGGGAAGAGCGCTTGTCCATTAGTTAGGCAATAGGAAAAGCGTAGTTCGAAAAATCCGATCATTCGATCGGATTTTTCTATGGGTAGACGGGCTTGGTGGAAATCCGATATAGTAAAAGACATATTGAAAGCAAAAGGGGAAATATTGTATGTTGAAATCCTTTTATCATTTTCTTATGAAATACAGGCATCCCAAGCCGAGTAATGCCATTAGTCAATTTGCCAATGATGCCTTCCTTGATCATGGCTTTCCAAAAAACAGTGAGGATTATGACGAGTTAAGTCGTTACTTGGAACTAAATGGACAATATCTTCCAAGCATGACCGTATTTGATGACGCATGGGAAATGTACTTATTACATGAAAAAAGATAGTCCAATAAACGCTCTCAACTGAGGCGTTTTTTATAACGGAAATGTTAGTCGGTTGGGATGCCAGCCGACTTTTATAGATCGACAATCTAAGTAGCTGTTCCCGTTTTTTGCTTCATAAACGATTGGAGCGTACGATTTATCGACTGCTGCATATAATGTAGCAACTTAAACTTGCGACTCATCGCCTGAGGAGCTGGAACAAATGAATGAAAGGAATAGAGCGAAATTTAAAATCGGTGATACAGTCGTGATCACAAAGAGTGGAACAGTAGGAAAAATAACTGATGTCAAATGGTTAGATGGAATGCATGTCTACAGGATAAATGGGAGCGATGGATTGTTTATGGAATTCAGTCTTCAATCCTTAGCTGAATTTGAAGGTAATGTCATGGAGAAGGAGCGAATTGACATTGAATACCGCTATTTTATCGGGGATATTGTTCAAGTAAAGGAATATGGTGCCGACTTATTTAGGGTGGTCGGTTTTAGAACAGAAATATGGAGATATAAGGAAGATGCTTGGGAAGATATCATTTACGAATTATCACGGATCAGTGACGGAGAATGGCTTGAGGCCGGGGAAGAAGAGCTCATGCTAATTGTTGATGCTGAAAGTGCTGATACGTTTATTCAGAAGCTAGGGCTCCTATACTTTGCTAATAAAAAGCAAAGACCACTCGAATTAACTCAGCCTATCACCTCGTTCAGAAAAGCTGAGAAAGAATATTTACACAAGAAGAAGGAATTAAGCCAATTGATCGATGGATTACTTGATATTTATAATGACTATGCCCTATTATTCGATATGTTTCACGATGAAGAATACAAGCAAATCATGAAGGTCATTCTTCGAAAACTCCAATTAATTGTTAATAATAGCCGCCCACTTAACAAGAGCTAGGCGGAACCTAAACAAAGAAGAGCATATAAGCTAATAAGGGTACTCCTAAAATGCACACCCCTTTAAAAAGGATTGACGTTATCTTTTCAAATATAGCTAGAGTAACACTATTTTCCTCATTAACATCCTTCCTAAATGATTCAAAAGCCTTTGAAATGGTTATCATCTAATTATTCCTCCATTCAAAATGAACTTATAAATCATCCTATGCTCGTCCAGTGGATAAATATGCCTAATGATTAGCAAGGAAACAAGAATGAAAAAGGTTTTAGCATCATACATTCTGTACAAAGGGGGCGATGCTGTGAGAGAGATCGATGTATTCATTGATACGGAAGAAATTGCAGATTTTTTCTTCAAGGAGCTAATTCGAAGAGGATACGCACCTACTGATACAGAACTAGAGGAGCTCGCAGACATTACTTTTGAATATTTATTAGCAAAAAGTATTATTGACGAGGAAATGGAGGATATATGAAGGCAATTAATCCTAAGCCTTATGGAAAATGTTCGCCAGAAAAGGTGAACATTTTTTGGTGGAAAGAAACAGTTTTTTGTTTTGACATGAAACTTATCGATATATGAACACGTAATAGAATATAAATCAGCTAATTTGAGAATGAAATAGGGGAGGATTAACGGATGTCTTTTTTTAATAAGATATTTGCGAGTGTTGGTATAGGTGCTGCTAAGGTTGATACAAAGCTGGAAAGAGATACAGTCGCACCCGGAGAAGAGATAAGGGGAGTTGTCGAGATTCAAGGTGGAAACCTTGAACAGCAAATCGATGCAATTTATTTGACTCTTAATACCTCCTATATCGTGGAAAAGGATGACAAAAGGTTTCATCAAACAGGTCAAATTGATCGGTTCCGATTAACTGAGCCATTTACCATTCGACCGAATGAAAGAAAGCAAATTCCAATTTCGTTTCGCTTACCAAGTGATACACCACTCACTATCGGTAGAACGAAGGTTTGGGTTGCTACCGGGTTGGATGTGAAAAATGCTGTGGATCCAACAGATAAGGATTATTTAAGGGTTGTCCCCAATCAATTGATGGAATCCGTCTTTAATGCTGTCAGTGATATGGGATTCAGGCTGAGAGAAGCCGAATGTGAGCAAGCACCTTATCGACTTAGACGCAGATTGCCATTTATCCAGGAGTTTGAGTTTGTCCCTATTTCAGGCGCCTTTCGTGGACGACTTGATGAGCTCGAGCTAGTCTTTTTTCCAAACTCAAGCTCAGACATGGAGATTATGATGCAGGTTGACAGAAGAGCGAGGGGATTAACCGGTCTATTAGCTGAAGCTTTAGAAATGGATGAAACGAATGTACGAGTAACAGTTTCTACAGCTGATATCCCAGCTATGAGACAGAAAATCGAAAATGTCATTAGACAGTTTTCATAATGAATACAGGTAGAAATAATGTGTCCCCCTAAGTTTGGCTAGGGGAACACATTATTTTTATTGCGTGTCTTTTCGTTTTCGGGCTGAATGCTCCTTCGCATGCGCCTCATGTTCCGCAACGATATCCTCTGCAGGAATATGGTTATTCTTCTTCGGTTGATTAATTCGATTGCGATTCTTTTTTCCCATAGCGGCCTCCTATGATTTCTTATGCTGTCTTCTAACCGTCAGCGATGTATGTGGTTCCGTATTGGATCTTGATGACGGATTTGTCTCATTTGCATGCTGGACAGCCTGCCGTAATTTTTTGCTCATTTTTTCCTTCGCCATGAAAATTCTCCTCCTTTATCAGCCCTAAAAATAGCATTTCCCCTTTGAACAAAAAAATCTATACCAATTTCTTTCTACAAACCTTATATAAAAGGGTATAATAAACATGGCTCTTTATTTATCGTAGGAGGAGATACATATGAGTATACATATTGGAGCAAAAGAAAATGAAATCGCTGACACAGTCTTATTACCTGGGGATCCATTGCGTGCCAAATATATTGCAGAGACATTTTTGGAAAATGTGAGTTGCTATAACGAAGTTCGCAATATGTTAGGCTACACAGGTACCTATAAAGGGAAAAGAATTTCAGTTCAAGGGACAGGCATGGGAGTACCATCCATCTCCATTTATATTAATGAGCTTATGCAGAGCTATGGTGTACAGAATCTTATACGGGTTGGAACTTGTGGTGCGATCCAAAAGGATGTAAAAGTAAGAGATGTCATTCTTGCCATGAGCGCATCTACTGATTCTCAAATGAACCGGTTCATCTTTGGGGGAATTGACTATGCCCCGACAGCTGATTTTGAGCTTTTGAGGAAGGCCTATGAAGCTGGGGTAGAAAAGGGTCTGCATTTAAAAGCTGGAAATGTATTTACGGCTGATATGTTTTATAATGATCATGCAGATCATGAAAAATGGGCGCAATACCAAATCCTTGCAATTGAAATGGAAACAGCTGCTCTGTACACACTGGCGGCAAAATATGGACGCAAGGCATTGTCAGTCTTAACTGTAAGTGACCATATTTTAACGGGAGAAGAAACCACTGCAGAGGAAAGACAAACAACATTCAATGAGATGATCGAGGTAGCACTGGAAGCCGTGACGAAATAACTGTTTATTTAGCTTCACTTTTTTAATAAAGTGGAGCTATTTTTGTACCCGAACTAATTTTCAGCTACTAATTTCCCTATCCTTCTGGGCGAAGTTATTGTAGAATAAATAAGTATATTTTATATGAATTTGAAAAAGATTTGGTGGGTAAGAATGAAAAAATTAATGATCATTGGTTGTACATTAGGTATTATTGGATTTTTGAGTGGCTGCAGTCCATTTCATGGCTTTGTGGATAAGATTCCGTTTGTAAACTCAAACGATGAGCATCAAGGAGCACAGAAAACAAAACAAGAAAAGCCTAAAGCAGAGGAAACCCGTCCTACCTTAGATTCTCAATTCTTTAATGATATTAAAGAGGTAGACGGAAAAATGGTGATCCAAAATCCGTTAAACATCCTGGCTTTAGTCAACAAGGAATTCGCATTGCCCTCTGATTATTCACCTGAGGATTTAGTTCGCCCCAATGTTGATTTTTCATTTGGTGACGTTGATATAGAGAAAAGCTATTTGCGTAGAGAAGCTGCCGAGCGCTTAGAATCGATGTTTGAGGAAGCTCAGAATAATGGGGTAGAGCTCTTTGCTGTTTCAGGCTATCGTTCCTATACACGTCAAAAAAATGTTTTTGATGCCAAGTCCAACCAAGTGGGACAGGCCGCCGCTGCAACTGTTGTTGCCATTCCTGGCTATAGTGAACATCAAACAGGCCTTGCGATGGATATTTCTAGCCGCAGTGTTAGACTCGAATTGATCGAATCATTTGGTGAAACGAAGGAAGGGAAATGGCTGGCCAGCAACGCTCATAAATACGGCTTTATTTTAAGATATCCAAAAGGGAAAGAAAGCATTACCGGATATCAATATGAGCCATGGCATTTCCGTTATGTTGGAGTAGATGCGGCAACTACGATTTATAAACAGCAGTTAACGCTTGAGGAATACTTTAAGATCGTCGAAAAAATATAGTGATCATAATTTGTTAATATTTTATTAACAGTCTGTCCGTTTTTCTTTGTTAATTTTTTTATAAAAATGTTATTCTAAATACTAAGGTTCGACCGAAATGAAAGTGGTGAATGGTTTGGAAAACGAAGACGTAAACAAAGAGCAAGGCGAGAACCAATCTGGTTTCATTCAGATGAAAAAGTTCCACTTCGTCATGCTTTTGTTCTTTGTTGTATTTTTATCAGCAGGGATTACCACCTTTGCATTGGCATTTGGTGATGAAAAAGCAGTTCCTGTAATAAAAGAAAGAAAAGAGTTTGAGAAGCTGTATACGGCTTTTGACACGATTAAGGAGAATTATTATAAAGATGTTGATGAAAATAAGCTGGTGAATGGTGCCATCAATGGAATGGTCGAATCGCTGGATGATCCATACTCTGATTATATGAATGAAGATGAGGCGGCAAGCTTCCATCAAAGCATTTCCTCCTCCTTTGAAGGGATAGGTGCTGAAATCCAAGAAAGAGAGGGTTTTATCGTCGTAGTATCACCTCTGAAGGGATCGCCTGCGGAAAAAGCTGGAATCAAGCCAGAGGATAAAATTTTGGCTGTAGACGGTAAGAGCATACAAGGCATGAGCTCAACAGAGGCCGTCATGCTCATTAGAGGGAAAAAGGGAACAAAGGTTGAACTGACGATACAGCGTCCTGGACAAACCGAACCTATAAAAATTACTGTTGTTCGTGACACAATCCCGCTAGAGACAGTGCATGGTGAAATGATTGATGAATCGATTGCGAAGGTGCAAATTACGTCGTTTTCTGAGAATACATCGAAGGAGTTGGTCGATGTATTGAATGATTTACAAAAACAGGGAATGAAGGGCATCGTTCTGGATTTACGTCAGAACCCTGGTGGTCTTTTAGATCAAGCGATTAAAATTTCCAGTCTGTTTGTCCCAGAAGGGAAGGTTCTTTTCAAAATAGAGGACCGTGATGGAAATATTGAGGAAATGAAGTCAAGTAACAAGAACAGCTCAAATATTCCTCTTGTGGTCGTGATTGATAAGGGCAGTGCAAGTGCTTCTGAAATATTCGCTGCGGCTGTTAGTGAATCGGCAGGGGTTCCTTTAGTCGGGGAAAAATCCTTTGGGAAAGGTACGGTACAACGTCCACAGGATTTTGATGACGGCTCTACTTTGAAGTTTACAACGGAGAAATGGCTAACACCGAAGGAAAATTGGATTCATGAGAAAGGAATCAAGCCTGATTACGAGGTGGCCCTACCTGATTATTCAACCTTAACCTTGATTAATCCTGAGGAAGAATTTAAGCTATCAAGTACGTCCGCTCAAATCAAATCAGCGCAAGGTATGTTAAAAGCCTTAGGATATGACCCAGGAAGAGAAGATGGATTCTTTGATGAGAAAACAGAGTCAGCCTTGAAGGCATTCCAAAAAGCGGAGAATTTAGAACCGAATGGGGTTCTGAAGGGTGAGACAACCCTGAAGCTGATGGAAAAACTAAGAGAGCTGATCAACCAAAATGATACTCAAATTCAAAAAGCAGTTGAGCTATTAAAGCAACAACTCAATTCTTAACCCTCCAATGCGGAGGGTTTTTCTGTCTATTTAGGGTACTAGTGATTTCGTTATCGTGGATAACTAGTTTATCGAATATTTTTACTCATGGGCTTAGCCCTTCAAATCATTTGTAACAAGAAGGGAAATCGGCTAAAATGACTCCTTAGAGATAATTTTTGTCTAATGTTAGGGAAAGAGCTGTACTAGAGGTGATGAATTGTTACAGGTTGTAGAGTTAAATGAGCAGCTCAGGGATTATATTTTGAACCTAGAAACTGCAAGTTCGGTTATTTGCAGCAGACTTGAGGAGCGATATCGCCAGGAATTCGAAAAATTTGGCGTGGAAATTTCGATTGAATTTCTAAGAACTCGAAAAGGAAAAATGGCTGAATCGAATCAAATATTCGAGGAACATTATGAGTCCTATATTGAAATTGGAATCGAAGAAGAGCAGGAGTATTTTCCAAATGCCTATATTCCTATTTGGCGATGCAGGAAGGAAATGTTTCAGAATATCGGATACTTAACGAAAAATGACCCAACGACAATTGAAAAAAAAATCAATTGCTTAGTAGAGGAAATGATTCATGATCGAATAGAGGAAACAGATAGAAACCACAAAATAGATGAATGACTCATGGGCTCACAGGGGAAACTCTCCATATATATTTTTTGTCTTGATACTTTTGGAGAAGTGAGGAAATATGAGAATAATTGTTATAGGTCTTATATTCTTTGTTCTCTTTACCGGAAATTCTGCTGTTTTAGGAAAGAAAAATTCTGACTCCTCTACTGAAATAGAGATGATTCCGTGGGAGGAGGTAAATGAACTAATTCCTAAATATACGAAATTCATTGTCCGAGATGTACTGACAGGGAAAGAATTTCGGGTTCAGAGACGGGCGGGCAGCCGACATGCGGATGTACAGCCACTTACAAATAAAGATACAAGAATCATGAAGGAAATCTATCAAGGAAAGTGGAGCTGGAAGAGAAGGGCGATCCTGGTCATCCATGATAAGAAAAAGATTGCTGCATCCATGCACGGAATGCCTCATGGAGCAGGGGCACTTCAAAATAACTTTCCAGGGCATTTCTGCATCCATTTTTATGGAAGTACCACCCATCGGCGGAATTTCATGGATTTATCCCATAAGCTAATGATTCTAAAAGCGGCGGGAAATCTTGAGAGATATCTTCAAAAAGCGACTCCTTATGAACTTGTCAGTGCTTTTGTGGCGGGGATAAAGGAGGACGATGAAAGGATTATTGATTTAACTACTGAGCAGAATCTCGATTGGTCGGAAATATTACCACGGGTAGACAGTGTCGCTATTACAAAGATGCCCATGTTGCCGGAAGAGGATTTGGAGGGCGTCTTAACACTCTCTATTCCAATTGAAATGGACTGGCTCTTGAGAGATCAAGGAAGAAAACGCATCGATGGAGAAATTCATCTTATTCGGCTTTCTCCCTACGGAGGTTGGAAAATTGATGCCCATTCCTTTTTAGAGGTACAAGGTCTTAAAAAATAACGCTTGAGCTACTCAAGAGTTATTTTTCTCGCCAAACTTGATAAATGTCTTTTCATCCTCAATGAGACCACATACCGCACATTGAACACGAGTGCTCGGACCATTATAAGCCATGTGGAAGGGGCTTAACTGTTCATTACTCGTATATTCCTCAATGACATCGCCTGTACTTGGATCCATTTTTACAGCCTGTGCATCCTGCCTGATTATATTAAAACGACTTCGGTTCGTTTTACAATTTGGACAACAATAGGGTGTGCTCACGCTCAGGACTCCTTTCAATGAATATGGCTTCTGTTATTTTTTGCGTTTGACCGATGATTTATGTATTTTTCGCCACAATTTCACAGTTTTCTCACAATCCTAGGCTATAATGATGGTAGCTTTGAGAAAAGAGCCTGATAAAATGGCGTTGGTACAAGGAGTACAAATCAATGAGAAGCTTGACTAAACCAATGGTCCTGTTTATTTTCGTGTTATTTTTGGTTGCCTGTAAAGGAGAGCAATACCCTTCAATCCTTGATCAGGGCGATCTGGCAATAACAGTAAATCTTAAGGATCAGACAATCTCATTTGTAAATATACATAAGGGCGAGAAAATTGAAGAGTGGCAAATGGATAAGCCTTATGTAGGAGGAATGGTCATGCCAGATGGCGACCACCTCCTGTTATATGGAAAACAAGCAGACACCATTGATCTTTTTTCGTTAAGGGAGGGGAAGAAGACCGCTAGCTGGAACACGGGAGCTGGAATCGCAAACGGGAAGGTACTAGAAAATCAAGAAGAGATTGCTTTTGCCGATCAAGCCTTAAATGCCATTCGTTTTTATACGCTGGATGGAAAGGAATTAGCACGGGTGAAGGTTGATGATGGTCCTCTTACCCTCCTTGAGGATAGTAAAGGCAAATTTCTCTACATTATCAGCTACCAATCTAATAGTCTATCGATCGTCGATATTTTTAATAAGAAAAAGGTTGGTGGCTTCTCCATTCATTCTCAGGCAACAGGAGGATTACTGAGGGAGGACAAAGGAGAAATTTGGATTGGCGGCCACGGAGAAGGAACGGAGACTGAAACAGATATTCATGTCTATGATGCAAGTTCTGGCGCTCTCGTAAGAACGATTCCTGCGCCGGTTATGCCGATTAATTTTGCCGAGAAAAATGATTTCATTTACGTCTTAAGCCACGGCTCAAGTACCCTATATAAGCTTGATCACGCTGGAGTCGAATTAGGATCTATCAAAATTGGCGCCAATCCTTTTGATATGAAAATCCTCGGTGAAAATATCCTGGTAGCCGGCTATGATAGCAACGATATTCATCTTATTAAGGCAGAAAACCTACAGAATGTATCGACTATTTCAGTTGGAAAGGGACCGTTTCAGCTGATTTTAAGGGAGAGAGTGAGCAGTGAGTGAAATACGAGTCCTGATTGTAGATGATGAAGAAGACATGCGCAATTTGGTGCAAATGTATTTAGAAAATGCTGGGTTTATTTGTTATCAAGCTTCAAGTGGAAAGGCCGCCTATGAAATATTAAAGGAGAAACAATTGGACCTTATGCTGCTTGATATTATGATGCCGGATGAGGATGGATACGAGGTATGCAAAAACGTCCGTGAGCTCTCAGACTTACCGATTATTTTTCTTTCTGCCAAAGGGGAGGAATGGGATAAGGTGAAGGCCTTTGGACTGGGTGCGGATGATTATATTGTGAAGCCCTTTAGTCCTGGGGAGTTAACAGCAAGAATTCAAGCAGTTATTCGCAGGACCGGAAATGCGTCTTTCTCTGAACATGTCCATCGCGTCGGAAAGATTACCATCGATAGTAAGGCTCGTACGGTGCTGGTGGACGGGGATACGATTTCTCTCACCTTAAAGGAATATGAGATGCTGCTTTTTTTCGTGAAGAATAAGGGGCAATCTCTCAGCAGGGAACAATTGCTAGAACGTATTTGGGGAATGGATTATACCGGTAGCTTGAGAACCGTTGATACACATATCAAAACATTAAGAATGAAATTGGGAACCGGGGACTACATTCAAACGATCTGGGGAATTGGCTATAAGTTTGAGGTGCCAAAGGAATGAATTTGCGCTCTCTTTCACTTTCTACGAAGATTTGGCTGACGATCATAGCATCGATTTTGATTACGGTAATTTTTTCCTATCTGCTTTCAAACCTATTTTATGAAAAACTATACGTCGAGAATTTAGAGAAAACCTTGCTTTCAGAAGGGAAGCTCCTAGCAAATGATTACAAAGGCGGCCCACTGGATGATGAGTTAAGAGAAAGAATAGAATGGTATAATTCCAAGAATGATTTTGAAGTATTTGTTGTCAGCAATCCCAAGGAATTAGCGGCATGTTTTCCGTTTGAAACGAATCATGTGACATTAATTGAGGAAAAAGAACGGGAGCAGCTTTTAGAAGGGAAGACCATCCAAAAGCAAGGCTTTGAAGAAAGATTTAATCGGAAAATATTAGCTGTCATTATCCCACTTCTTGATGACAGTAGGTTAGAAGGAATCATTTATCTCTATGTGCCACTTGCGCGAATTACAGAGCTGACAAAGGATTTCACCTATTTGTGGCTAATTGCCGCAGTTCTTTTTCTTGTCATTTCCTTTTACTTAGGAACTTTATTGGTAAAGAAATTAACGAGGCCACTTCAGCAAATGAAGGCAGCAGCTGACAAGCTTTCAAAAGGGGACTATTCTGTTCGTGTTCTCCAAACTTCTGATGATGAAGTTGGCCAGCTCGCACGCGCATTCAATCATATGTCTTCCTCGATTCAAAAAGAGGATGAGAGGAAAAAGGAGTTTCTCGCCAATGTTTCCCATGAATTAAGGACGCCTCTTAGCTATGTGAATGGGTATACGGAGGCTTTGTTATTGGGAATCGTGAAAAGTGAGGAAGAAAAAGAGAAATACCTTGCCCTCATCCATCGCGAATCAAAAAGAATGGAAAGATTAGTTGGAGACTTATTGGATTTGACAAAGCTTGAAACCGATGAGTTTCAGCTCCTAAAAACACCGCTCCCTCTTGCACAGCTAGTAGAGGAAGCAATCGAAAAGTATAGGCTTCCTTTGAAAGAAAAAAATATCAAACTCTCAACCCATTTAGATCCTGATATCATTATTTTAGGTGACGAAGGAAGAATGGAGCAGGTTATCCAAAATATGATGGATAATGCGATGAAATATACGGAGAAAGGGGAAATCACGCTCCATTTAGAAAAACACGCTGAAGGCTGTATCCTTTCAATTACGGATACTGGTGTGGGCATTCCAGAGAAGGATCTCCAGCATATTAAGGAGAGATTTTATCGTGTGAATAAGGCACGGACAAGGCTTGATGGCGGTACAGGGCTCGGCTTGGCCATTTCCGATAAAATTATTGCACTTCATCAGGGGAAATTAAGAATTTCTAGCCAACTTGGAAAGGGAACAAGAGTAGATATAATTCTGCCTGTTCTGGAATTGGATGAACTGTAAATAGAAAAACATTGAAATTTCACTTATTCTTCACAAATTGATGGTAAAATAATAAAGTTACATAAGGACAAAGGAGAAGAATTGCATGAAAAAGTTTTTATTCATTTTGGTATTTTTACTTGGAGTGGGATTCATGGCAGCATGCTCAGATAAAGATAAAGATAAAGGGGAAGCTGAGCCGCAGTTTATTGATGTGAAGCTGACAGTTCATCCTGAAAAGGGTGAGGCGGGTGAGCCTGTCACGATTGAAGCGAAGGTTACATATGGGGATGAAGAGGTAAAAGATGCAGATGTCCAATTTGAGATTTGGAGGGCTCATGATGAGCATCATGAAAAAGTCAAAATTGAGCATGCTGAAAAGGGCATTTATCGATTAGAAAAAAGCTTTGAGCAAGAGGGAACCTATTATGTCGTCTCCCACGTCACAGCGAAGGAAATGCATAATATGCCGAAAAAGGAATTTGTTATTGGAGAGGCTAGTGAGCCAGAGGATGCTTCCTCATCATCACATATGAATATGGATGAAGAACATGGCGACCATAATGATAATGAGCATTAAGCTGAATAGGGAAGATAAATAAGCAGCTGCTATGAAGCTGCTTATTATTTTTTGGTGAGAACTGGCAACGTTTTCAGAAGACGTCCTCCCTAAAATTTTTCGTTAATGTCAATTTCTGAGAATTGGAGATCGATGTTCTTCTGTAATCTAATTTCAAGGGTACCATCCTGGTAAGTCGCTTTTGTTCCTTTTTTCCTAACAATCGCAGGAAGAGTAATGGTATGCTTATCCTCCCAGTCAGGCATATGCCTGATAATAAGCTGATTTGAGGTATGGGCAATTTTGATATCCTTCAAGCTATCCTTGTCTTTAATGGGGATGATCACAAAGACATCATCATGTGTTTCAAAAACACGGGCATCGATTTCGGGAGGAGATTCCTCGTTTTGCGGAGGGCTGGTTTCCATTATGGGAGGGGTCATTCCAAAATTCATTCCGTTCATTTCAGGCGGGAACATTTTCCCCATCATGTCATATACATATTTCTCTATTTCTTGTGGCTTCATTTTTTGTAGCTTCTTGAACATATCCTGATTAAATGGAGAGAAACCCCATGGGAACATAACGGTCATCCTTTCCAACAGACTCAAGCTGTCAAATGTATCCATATCGATATACTATGCAAAGCAAGAGAAAACGTTAAGTGTTGATTGGTCAATTACATGAAAAAAATCGAAACATTTGCATATAATGGATATTCTTTTTACTATAGATATAAGAAAAAAAGTATTGTGAGGTTATTTATTTTGCGAATAAAAACCGCCTTAATTACTGGAGGAGCGACCGGAATCGGGAAGAGGACTGCGCTTGAGCTTGCAGAGAAGGGACATAACCTAGTTATCAATTACCGTCATAGCGAACAAGAAGCGAGGAACCTAGCCAACCATCTAAGTCACACATACGGAACAAAAAACATCATTGTTCATGGGGATATTGCGAGTCCCAAGGACTGTGAAAAAGTTGTTGATTCCGCATTAGCTTTTGCCTCATCTATAGACATCTTAATTCATAATGCCGGTCCCTATATACATGAACGAAAAAAAATGGTTGACTACAGCTTTGAGGAATGGAACTACATTATCAATGGAAATTTGAATACTGTTTTCTATTTATCCAAGCTACTGATTCCAGGGATGAGAAATCAAGGCTGGGGCCGTATTATCACGATTGGCTTTGATCGTGTGGAATCGAGTCCAGGATGGGTGTATCGTTCTGCCTTTGCTGCCGCCAAAACAGGCTTAGCCTCACTAACGAAGACGATTGCCATCGAGGAGGCAGGCTACGGCATTACGGCGAATATGGTCTGCCCAGGTGATATTGTTGGAGAATGGAAGGAAAAAGCCATTGAGGAAGCTTTGATGGTGGTTGACGAGGATTCACCGGTTGGTAGACCAGGAACAGGGGAAGACATTGCGCGGGTCATTTCCTTTCTCGTGTCAGAACCATCAAGCTTTATTACGGGGAGTATCATCCCTGTTACAGGTGCTAAAGATGTTCTTGGAAAAATATATAAAAATTGAAACCTATAGAGTTGCCCTTGATCATTCATAGTCTCCTTTTTCCTGCATATAGTGTATGGACAAGCATTTCGGAGAGGAGAATGTGAATGGCTTATCAGGGATCAAAGGGCTGGTATGTTCAGAAATTAAGAGAATTAGGGGTTCGTTATCACCCGATTGATCGAAGAAAACTGGAATTATACAAAACCTATGTTCTCAGAAATCTCTATTTGGAGACAATTAAAAAAGTAAAATAATCATGCTGAGCCCTTAAAGTCTTCCTTAGGGGCTTTTCTGTTATAGAAATAGTTTCCTTCATGATTTTGTCAACAAGTTTTTTCGTTTTTATGAACATTTTGTTTTCTTGAATGAAAACGCTATCATTTGTGAGAGAATAGGAATATAAAAAATTTGAAGGGAAGCGGTTGTGATGGATTTTAGTCTAAACAGAATTAACCCAAATCAGACCCAGGTGCTTTTCACGGATGGCCGTTTTGAAACACTCACAAATGAAGAACTTGAGGATCTATTGGCGCAGATGTCGTTAAGCGAGAACTCTGAAACCAACATGGACCTAACAAATTAGAAACCCCATAAAAAATTTATGGGGTTTTCTTGTTAGCTAGAGCTGAAATCGCCCTAGGCTTCTAGCAAATGGCTATTTTCCTGTGTCTCATGTCCATGTCTTAACACATGGAGAGAATAAAGGTCCTTCGGAATCTCAAATAGATGGTATTGATGCTCGCCAGGATTAAGCCGTTCATAAATTTCCGGCCGGGTTTCATTTGCATGAATCACATACGGAAGCTTCTCCGCGGCCTTTAAGGAACGAATGTTTTCCTTGCGAATTCTCATATAGACTGTTTCAATTCCAAGCGAATAAAAGATTTCATCAAAAAAAGCATCCTTTGCCGGTTTATTATAACCTCTGCCATGGTAGGGTTTACCTAGCCATGTACCTAGAAATCCAGCATGGTCCTCAATATCGAATAAATTGATCGTACCGATCGGTGTGCCCCACTCATCAAGGATCGTCCTCGAAATGAGTTCACCACGTTCCTCCGCCTCAATTGTTTGCTTTGTTAAGAACATAAATTCCTCATAGGAATAGGCCTTTTGACGCACAAAAGGGAAGACATCTGGATGCATCATTAGTTCAAATAAAATCTGGCTGTCATGTAGTTCACGTTTCTTGAGCATGTAATTCCCTCCCGATGAGGACAGTCCATTCCCATGCATAAAGAGACTTAGACCCACCCTCGAAATTTTTTGTAATGTTGCTAAAAAATTTCGGGGTGGGAATCGAACCCACTAGAACCAGTTCTATCTACTGGTGGCGCACCATTTGCCTTCCCTATTTCTTTTTATGTTAGGCTTTAATAAGCTTTTTCCTTAATTCTTTTTGTATCATACAGGAAAATTTATAAAAAGAAAATAGGTTTTTTACAAAAAAATTTTGCTAAAATGTGACCTTTTTTTACAAGATTCCTTTTGTTTGTTCCATTAAAATATTCCTGCAAGCTGGAGCACGATGACACTGAATCCTAGAACCCATACATAGACAGCAAAAACTTTCAAACTCCTCCGCTTCAAAAAATTCAACATCCAGACAACAGCGAAATATCCAAATAGAGCGGAAGCAATCGTTCCTACTAAAAGACTCCCAAGGCTTACCGCTTCAATATGGCCGGTAAATAATTCGCCCGTTTGGAGCACGATTCCACCTGCAATGGCAGGAATGGATAGAAGGAAGGAAAAATACGCAGCGGTTTCTCTATCCAGCTTACGAAATAGTCCGGCAGCAATTGTCAGGCCTGAACGTGAGACTGCTGGGAAGATCGCTGCCGCCTGGAAGGAGCCGATAAAAAGCGCATCCCCATAACTAATACTGTCCATCTTTTTTGCACCCTTTTTGACGCCATCGGCAATCCAAAGGATGAAGCCAGTGAATAAAAACTCCCATCCCACCGTTACCCCTGTTTTAGAAATGGATTCAAACAGATCACTTAAGAAAAATCCTACGATCACAGCAGGGATTGTTCCAACGACGAGCAGGAGGGAAAGCTTTCCAAAAGGATTTTTTACGATCTGAATGAGTTCTTCCTTATAAATGACGAGAACCGCCAATAATGTTCCGATGTGAAGCATCGTGTCAAGAAAGAGTCCTGCTTCATCCAGCCCAAATAAATGCCGGCCTAAATAAAGATGCCCAGTGCTTGAAATGGGTAAAAATTCCGTTAGACCTTGAATGATTCCAAGAATGAAAGCTTCGAGTTTTGACATCATAAGTATGATCACCCTTTAGAGATAGTTGTCCTACGTAAACAGCCCTCTATCTAAAATGTATTCAGCTTGTCTAAATCAAGAACACTGGAGGCAAATTTTAAAAAATTGAAACCTTTATGAACTTCATGCGTAAGAATTTATAGAAGGAAAAGTTGAAGGAGGGAATGAAATTGCCAAGTAATGATGAACGTTTATTTGCTGCACTAATCTATGTTATAAGCTTTTTTACTGCCTTTATTGGGCCGTTAGTAATATGGCTAATCAAGAAGGACGAATCACCATATGTGGACTATCATGGGAGAGAGTATTTTAACTTTTTTATCTCTTATACGGTCTACACGATCATCAGTACGATTTTGATGATCGTTCTGATTGGCTTCATAACGATTTGGATCGTGGGGATTCTTTATTTCGTCTTCACCATCATTGCAGCGATCAAAGCTTATGAAGGAACTACCTACAAAATTCCATTTATTTTCCGTCTCATTCGTTAAATTAGACTACCGCACCCTGAAACAATCAGGGTGTTTTTTTATTGCAAAAAAGATTATTTAATACTGAACGATTTTGGGAGTTGGTCGTCTTATAGGTGAATGCAAGCAACGAAGGAGGAATTATAAATGGAAATATTAGAGTCGATTAACTGGGGGATCCTACTGCCTATTCTTGTTATTCAGCTGATTTTGTTGGTGGTAGCAATTATAGATCTAATCAGGATTGAAAAGACAAACGGTCCAAAATGGTTATGGGTATTGTTGATCCTATTCGTAAATATTATTGGTCCTGTGCTTTATTTTGTGATTGGAAGGAGAAACCAATAATGTCTGTCATCCAGGTAAAAGATTTGAAAAAAAGCTTTCAAAGCGTAGAAATTATCAAAGGGATCAATTTTACGCTACAAGAGGGAAGATGTATTGCTTTGCTTGGCCCAAATGGCGCTGGGAAAACAACTACCTTGAGAATGCTTTCAGGGTTGATGAAGCCAAGCTCTGGGTCTGTCAACTTTTCAGGGTTGGAAAAAGAAACGGATATTCGCCAATTTATCGGCTATTTACCACAGCATCCTATTTTTTATGAGTGGATGACCGGTAGAGAGTTTCTTGAATATGTGGGGAAGCTTGCCGGAATGTCAAAGGCAGATGTGAAGAAGCGTACGGATGAATTGCTAGAGCTGGTCGGAATTGCTGATGCGAAGAATAGAAGGATTGGAAAATATTCAGGTGGAATGAAGCAAAGGCTCGGTATTGCCCAAGCGATCATTCATCGCCCCAAGCTTGTCATGCTTGATGAACCAGTATCTGCTCTTGATCCAATCGGGCGCAGAGAGGTGCTGGAATTATTAGAGAAACTAAAAGAGGAAACAACGGTTTTGTTCTCAACCCATATCTTGAATGATGCGGAGGAGGTATGCGACGACATTCTCTTCCTTCATAAGGGGAAGCTAGTGGAATCTGGGACGATGGAGGAGCTAAGAGAAAAATACCAGCAAGCAAAAATTGACCTAGTCTTTCGTGATGATATGGAGGGGATCCTGAAAAGCTTTTCTGAGAAAGGATTGCTTCAGTCCTATTTGATCGAAGGTGGCAAAGCCAGTGTGATGGTGGAAAATATTGAAGAAGCAAGACGAGCGATTGTAGAGGAGGTCATGAAGGAAAACCTGCCATTAGTCAAATTTGAGATTAACAGAACGAGTTTGGAAGATGTATTTATGAAGGTGGTGCAATCATGAGACAATGGTTTATTTTGTTCAACAAGGAAATGCTCGAGATGGCGCGAAACTTTAAGTGGGTTTGGGTTCCGATTGCCTTTATCCTGATAGGGGTGATGGATCCAATCACCACCTATTATATGCCGCAAATCCTAGATTCAGTTGGAGGGCTGCCAGAAGGAACGGTGATCGAAATGCCTACACCTCCAGCGCCAGATATCCTGATGATGTCGATCGGCCAATATAACATGTTTGGAGTCTTAATTATTGTTTTGATTACGATGGGGCTTATTGCTGGAGAGCGCAAAAGCGGAGTAGCAGGAATCATTCTCGTCAAACCGGTTTCATTTAGCTCTTATATTACGGCGAAATGGGCTGGAGGGCTTCTGCTCGTTTGGGTTTCCTATTTTGCGGGGTTACTTGCATCGTGGTACTATGTAGGAATTCTATTTAAGTGGATCCCTTTTGGGGACTTCATTCAGGCATTTTTCACTTATGGAATCTGGCTTTCCTTTGTCTTAACAGTTACGATCTTTTTTAATGCATTCTTTCGATCTCCAGGTGTTGTCGGCTTTGCTTCGATCGCAACGGTCATCGTTTTATCGCTTGTTAGCGGTTCTCTTTCCCATCTGCTTGAATGGAGTCCCGCACAAATAGCAGGATATACAGGGGAATTTCTATCCACTCACTCCTTCCCCGAAGCGATGCTGCCAACAACTCTACTAGCGGCAGGGGGAATCGTACTTCTATTAATTGGCGCCATTTTAGTTTTTCGCAAGAAAGAATTGGCAGCCTAACATGACAGAAATTGATATTCACTTAAGTTACGAGAAATCGCCCTACATGGAGCGGTTTCTTTTTTAAATCTAGAATGAAAGGAGAAGAAAAGAATATAAATAAAGTATACATCCTTATTCCGGGAGAGGGGTTTTTCGATTGTGGCTATGGGTATGGTTTGTCATTTTGCCATTTTTGATTCTAGCTATTTTGGAGGAAATGATAGAATTCTTTGTTCAACGCTATATGCTGGGGCCCGCGGAATGGGAGGGTAAATTGAAAGATATATTCGCGAGAAGCTACAGCGGGTTGAAAAAGAAACTGAGATTAAAACAATCTGAATAATCCATAGTTATCAGACAAGGAGAGTCCTTATGAATATCCAACAATACTATCGTCTAGCAGCTAACACCTCATTGAATGGTAGTCTTGCTGCGCTCATTCCAGTAGTGGTCCTCATCATATCTAATTTCTTCCTATTTCCTAAAAAAGAATGGGTTTTACTTTCTGTTCCATTTCTTTTCTATAGCTTTCTGTCCTATCAGGTCTATCTTATCAATCAAGAGCGTTTTAGCCGCTCAAAAGTGAACTCAGGGGAAAAACAAGTTGTTCATCCTTTAGAGGAAAGTCAGCTTCTCCTTACTTTTCTGCCAGCTCCCTCCCTAAGGCTGCTTTTCTTTTGTTCAAATGGACAGGCCTGTGGAGAAATAAAGGATTCATATTTTACAAAGCTTCGTTGGTTGTTGCCTTACTTTTTGGATAAAATGCTTCCGGCCGAGTATAGACTTGTGGATGGGGGGCAGTATTTGCTTGCAACGATAAGGTGGAGAAAACATAGAGCTATAGTGAAGGATGAACATGGCCAAGGGATGATGACAATCATGGCAAAGGATAATCGACGATTTCATGTAATAACAGAGAATAGTTCCCACTCTATCCATGTCAAAACAGAAACCCTTCATACTGATATTCAATTCCTTGATGAGAATCAACATGTATTAGCACGGGTAAGAAAGGGCTGGATGCCGTTAGAATGGGGACGAAGCTTTGTAGATGCGAACACGCCCATTTTTTCATTGGATGAGAATCTAGCAAGGGAAGAAAGACTTGCCATTGTTGCGATCCTCGCAAAATTCTATCGGTACTACAATCACTAATGCGCCCTTGTACGAAGCAATTGATTGGCTTCCTCCTACAACAAGTAGTAGAATGATCGAAGAGTGATCAAATAAAGGGGTTTCATTCGTGAAAAAAATTGGATTAGCTATTGGAATCATCGTTATTTTTCTATTTATTTTGGATCAGACAATTTTTAAGGATAAAGGACCTAATCATGTATCGAAGCAAAGTAGCACCTATCCAAAGGTGGAAGATCAGGCTTCTGTGCCAATCGGTCTTGATGAAGATGAAAAGGCGCCATCTTTTACAATCCAGACAATAGATGGAAAAGAGGTTTCACTTGAGCAATTTCGAGGAAAGAAAATTCTCTTGAATTTCTGGGCAACCTGGTGTCCACCTTGTAAAAAGGAAATGCCGGAAATGCAGAAGTTTTATGAGGAGTATGAGTCTAAGGATTATCTAGTCCTCGCAGTCAATGTGACGGTAGCGGAAAAAACCTCAAAGGCGGTCTCGAGCTTTGTAGATGACTATGGTTTAACCTTCCCAGTCCTCATGGATGAAAAAGGAGAGGTGGCCCATCAGTTCGAAATACTTTCTTATCCAACCTCTTACTTTATTGATTCAGATGGGATTATTAGAAAAAAAATCGTCGGTGGATTAAGCAAGGAAATGTTGTATAGAGAGATGAGCTTACTACCATAAAGGTAACGGAGAGAGAGGCCGTTACCTTTTTTATTTATCTCGACTCAAGATTGGATGTTTCTACACCCTGCTCCAGCGCTTGTCGGGATAGTCTTTCCAGGATTCTTCTCTTGCAAGAGGTAAACCGCATAATTGCTTTACGTTATGGCTTAGAAAAAGTTTCATATACAAGGTAGCCTAAAAAATATTTATTGTTTACAATCTTCGACAACAATATTCCTCATAATCAGTTAAAATAGGCATATTACCTACTAGAAATAGAAATGGAGGGATATGACATGGAGGTATTTGTTGCGAAGCAGCCTATTCTTAATAGCAAAGAAGAGGTAGTTGCTTATGAGCTTCTATATCGAAGCAGTCATGAAAATTCCTTTCCAAATATTGATGGAGATCAAGCAACGGCGGACGTCATTATTAATAGCTATTTAAATATTGGAATCGAAGAGCTTTCAAAGGGAAAGCCTTGCTTTATTAATTTCACCGAAAAACTTCTCCAAATGAAGCTCCCCACATATTTTGGGCCAAGGGAGATTGTTGTTGAAATTTTAGAATCGGTCCAGCCATCTGAGGAAATCATCGAAATTTGTAAAGAACTGAAGCAGCTCGGGTATCAAATCGCCTTAGATGACTGTGTGGTGAATGTTGAGGATGAAGGGGCAAATACACTATTTCAAATAGCTGATTATGTGAAGGTGGATTTTTTATCAACGGATAGGAATGCTAGAAAAAGGATCGAATCTCTGGCGAAAGACTTAAACATTAAAATGATAGCCGAAAAAATAGAAACGCTCGAAGTATATGAGGAAGCGATTGAAAATGGCTACGAATTTTTTCAGGGCTATCTTTTTGCAAGACCTACGATTGTTTCTAGCTTTGATATTCCATCCTTTTTCTTTTTTGATTTTTCATCCATTGAGGATTTGTCCTTAAATGAGGCGACCCTTGATCTCGTTACCGAGCTGATTGAGAAGGATCCTTCTCTCTCGTATAAGCTTCTAAAGCTAGTGAATACACCATTCAATCGTTCGAAACTAAAAATATACTCTGTTAAGCAGGGTGTGATGCTGCTCGGTTTAATCGAAATTAAGAAATGGCTCCATGTTTTGTCGGTTCGTGAACAGATAGGGGGGGATTTAATTCATACAAAGGATGCCATCAAGCTTTCCCTGACAAGGGCGAAAATGTGTGAATCGATTGATAAGCTCAGAAGAAATTGCCCGACGACCTCTGCTTATTTTACCTTAGGGATGTTTTCGATGGTTGATAGAATTGTTGGGGTTTCAATGGAAGAAATTATTTGTGATTTGCCTCTACTGGATGATCTCACTGACGCACTAACTGGAAATCAAAATCACTACAAAGATGTTCTTGATTTAGTGACGGCTGTAGAAGAGGCCGAGTGGGGAATCATTACCGAAAAATGTCGTGATCTGGATATTGACGAAAAGGACCTTTTTAGAATATATGCGGAGTCTCTCAATTGGTCCAATGAAATCATTCAGCCAGAACAGCAGGATTTAATTTAACCTGATTAAATGAGGGAAAATATTGAATGACTCCTTTTTTTGTGGCAATCTAGAGACATTAAATGACTTCTTAGTGGGGGTTCGTAGATTGAAGATTGAAGTGATCAAATGCCATGGTTCCGGAAATGATTTTTTATTAATAGATGAATGGAATAATGACTATTCCTTTTCAGAAGTAGAAAGAAGCCATTTAGCGAAGGCATTATGCAGCCGGGATACAGACCTTGGAGCCGATGGGATTCTTTATGTTATGAAAAGTGAGCACGCTGATGGACGCATGCGTGTCTTCAATTCTGATGGTTCTGAGGCCTCGATGTGCGGCAACGGATTACGTTGTGTCGCCCGTTATATTTGTGAATATACTCAACAGGATTCTGCCCTGATTGAGACAATGAAGGCAGACCTTATGGTGCAACGGGAAAAGGATATCTATCCTGAAATTCCGACCTATTTGGTGGAAATTTCGCCGGTATCCTTCAAAGCTCAGGACCTGCCGTTAAATATCGATCAGGAATCGTTACTAAATGAAAAATTACCGACTTTGACGGAGGAAGTATCCTTTACCGCAGTGGCAGTACCAAATCCCCATTTGATTGCTGTTGTCAATCAACAACAATTAAGTTCCGAATTACAAAGGGAGCTTAGTGAGTATGTAAATGGACCGAATGAGCTGTTTCCCGATGGTGTGAATGTAAGCTTTGTGAAACCCTTAAAGAAGGGTGAAATCTTTGTAAGAACCTTTGAGAGAGGTGTGGGCTTTACCAATGCATGCGGGACAGCGATGTCGGCATCCACCCTCGTTAGCTGTCTTCAAGAACTGAATGAATTTGAAAAGCCTGTTGAGGTTTATAATAATGGTGGTAAGGTTAGATGTGTAGCGCACAGGAAAGGGGAAACCTATCAGATTGATTTGATCGGAAATGCATCCTATGTGTATCGAACAACCGTTGAGATCGATTTACGAGTACCTAATGAATTTAAGCTCACACCAAAAGTGGAATATGTCGAAGAGATCGAGCGATATGCAAAGCTGCAAGAGCAAGTGAAGGAATACCTAGAAAGGGTATAAATATAGGGATAAAGGGCAGGAAAGGCATGTCACTCAAGTTTTTTTAAGAAACTCGAGGACAGCATCAAATTCCTGCTCTTTTTTCGCTTGAAAATAGGTCCGAAAGGGGTCGCCCTTTGTTCTAATTCTCTTGATGATCATCGGGAGCTGAAAGTCCTCGATCCTCAAATTTTCATTCACTTCTTCCCAATAAAGTGGGCAAGCGACGGTTGCCTTCGGATTCCCTCTTGTTGAATAAGGAGCGATAATCGTTTTCCCTTCGGCATGCTGTAGATAATCAACATAAAGGCGATTTTCGCGCTTTTTCTTTATTCTCTCAATGGTAAAAAAGTCTGGCTCCTTGGCAACGAGATAATCGGCAATGAAAGAAGTGAAAAGTCTTGTATCGTCATAGGTATAGCGGTCTTCCGGCAATGGAATGTATATTTGTAGGCCCTTATTGCCTGATGTTTTAACAAAGCTTATCAGCTGCAAATGGTCAAGAACTTCTTTGATTAGAAGAGCAGCCTTAATAGCCAATTGAAAATGTTCCTTTGAGGGTGGATCTAAATCAAAAACAATTTCACTTGGTCCCTTGCTAAATATTGTTTGAAAGGGAATATGATATTCAAAGGAAATTTGATTCCCCAGCCAAAGTAATGTTTTTAGATTGTTGCAAACGATGTAGTTAATGCCGTCTTCCATTTTTGTTGCAACGAAATCAGGTGCATAATCCGGACAGTTTTTCTGGTAAAAGGCCTCGCCAAAAATGCCATGGGGGTAGCGAATCACCGTTAGTAATCGGTTTTCAAGAAAGGGGAGGAGATACGGTGATATTTCTCGTAAATAATGGAGAAAATCTATCTTTTGAATGTGAGGTTTTTCCCATAATGGCTTATCCGGATGAGTGATTTCTATCTCACTTGGCAGATTTTTACTCCGTTGGATAAATTTTTCATATGTGCAATCAAGTGGCGACAGATCAAAGCGGAAGTGATCAAAATGGGGCTCTCGCATTTGTTCGTCGACTATCTCCAAATATTTAAGGCCAACGCATATGGCTGGATGAACATAAATAAATTGGGAATCTTCCCTTGATTTGTTTTCCTTTATCGTTTGAAAGAGTGCTTGTTTTTCTTCAGGTTGAATCCCAAAGAGAAATTGTCCAATGGGAATTACTTTGTCACCATCAAATACGCCCACATAGAAATATCCATTCGATTTTTCATAGGCGGTGACAAAGCAAGAAACAAATTTCCAGTTCTTAAATTTAAGCCAAGACGTTGTACGTATCCCTTCTTCCCACTGGCTGTGAACCCGCTTTGCAACGATTCCTTCCCCATCAAAGAGAGTGACATTCTCCCAGGTCTGTTTGAAGTTGTCCGAGGAGGGAATAAATTGCAGAAGCTTCTCGCTCTTCTCATTAGGATTTTTTGGAAGCCCGGTTTTATCAAAAAAATCCTCTAATAGCTCCTTTCTTTCGATATAGGTTTGATCTCCAATCTCCTTGCCTCCTAATTGCAAGACATCAAAAATTAATAACTGACATGGGGCTTGTTTGGCACGTTCAGCGATTTTGGCCGTTGACCGCATTCTTCCTCTAATTTGAATGGCTGTGAAGCTTGCTTTGAAAGGATTCTCCAACGAGACGAGTTCACCATCAAAATGGAGAGGGAAATAAGGCTCAAACACGTTCTTATACTGGAAGAGAAATGTTTCAATTTCGGGAAAGGCTTCAAGCAAGGATTTTTCATTTCTACTGATGAGTTGAATCCCTTTCTCATTCCAAATGAGCATGGCTCGGAAGCCATCATATTTTACTTCATATCTCCAATCGTCTCCTTCAGGAACCTCAAACGTAAGGGTCGGCAGCATTGGTTTCAACGAATATCACCCCTGAAATTATTGCTAATAGTATTCCATCCATTTCCTATATTAATCGGTCGAACTACACACAAACTAATCTTAAAAGTGAGGGAGAACTCTTTATGCATACGATTTGGAAGGGTAGTATCAGCTTTGGTCTTGTCAATATTCCCATTAAGCTTCATTCTGCGACCGAGGATAAGGATATTAAGCTACGGAGCTTACACAAGGAATGCCATTCACCGATTAAATATGAAAAGGTCTGTCCCGTTTGTGAAGTGGAAATCAAGAATGAAGATATTGTCAGGGCCTATGAATACGCAAAAGGAAAATTTGTTGTTCTAGAAGATGAGGATTTAGAAAGCTTGAAAAAGAAAAATGAAGATAAGGCAGTAGAAATTATCGATTTTGTCAAAATGCAGGAAATTGATCCTATCTATTACGACCGCAGCTATTATATGTCTCCAGGAGAAGGTGGGGCAAAGGCATACTCACTTTTAAGAAAAGCGTTACAGGAGTCTGAGAAGGTTGGGTTAGCGAAAATTATCATCCGTTCAAAGGAACAGCTCGCAGTCATTCGCGTGTATGAAAATACCCTTGTGATGGAAACGATTCACTATCCTGATGAAGTGCGTGCCTCTGGGGACGTCCCCAATGTACCGATGGAGGAAAAGGTTACGAAGAAGGAATTGGATACAGCAATCCTCTTAATTGACCAGCTAACGACCGAGTTTGAGGCAGAAAAATATACAGATGATTATCGAAATGCATTGCTCGATTTAATTGAATCCAAGCGGACAGGAAAAGAGGTCGTCACTCCAACGGAAAAAGAGAAGAAGTCCAATGTCACGGACCTTATGGCCGCACTTCAAGCATCAATAGATCGGACAAAGCCAGTAAAGCCAGCTGCCAAAAAACGAACGACGAAGGCAAAAACTAAGAAAGAAGCATAAAGGTGAGAATCATTTGGTATAGTCTGATGTACTATACCAAATTTTTTATGATAAACTATGGAAAAAAGGGAAGGAAGGGAAGAGGTTGAAAATACTTGTTGTTGGCGCTGGGGCAGTTGGAGGATATTTTGGCGGACGATTACTGGAAAAAGGTGAGGACATTACTTTCCTAGTAAGAGAAAATCGAAAAAAGCAAATTGAAGAACACGGACTGATTATAGAAAGCGTTCATGGTGGAATGAAATTTGCTCCTAAATTAGTCACTAGGCTCGAGAATGAGGAGAAATACGATGTCATTCTATTGTCCACAAAGGCTTACCATCTTGAAGCTGCAATAGAGGATATTAGACCATTTGTTTCCGAAGAAACGATGATCCTGCCTTTATTGAATGGAATCTCCCATCTCGATTTATTGATTAGCGAATTTGGGGACCATCATATACTCGGTGGGCTTTGTTTCATCGAAACAACCTTAGCGGAACATGGGAAAATTGTTCAAACAAGCCCAATACATAATTTGGTGTTTGGGGAAAGAAGCGGGTTGGAAACAGAGCGAATCATGCGGCTGAAAGAATCATTCTCTAATACAAAGGCAAGCTTTATTTACAGTGAGAACATTCTTGCTGAAATGTGGAATAAATATATGTTCATTGCCGTTCTGTCTGGAGTCACAACCTTGATGAGAGCCCCAATTGGCCCCATTCGAGAGGTGGAGGGAGCATACCGAGTAGTGGAGAAAGTACTACTAGAGGTTTTTACGGTAATGGAGAAAATGGGTGCACCTGTTGGAACAGAATTGATTGATGAGCAGATGAGTAAGATAAAAGATATGAAGTATGAAATGAAGTCGTCCATGCAGCGTGATATGGAGAAGGGCTTGCCAACTGAAGCAGATCATTTTTTCAAATATTTGCTAGAAAATGCGGAGACTCATCAGTTAAGCACGCCTTACTTAGAGCTCATTCATGCCAATATTAAGGTCTATGAAAGGCAGCTCTTAAGCCAGCAGCAAAGAAATAGGAAACAAGGGTGTTGACATGTTGAATCAAAGAATATTACCTGCGTCAGGTAGCATGAAGGAGTTTGAACTGTTTCTAAAGAGTCCATTTGAATACGGAGTATTTCTAGAAATGCATATTGCTCAATTGAAGAATATTAGTCAAATGGCTAAGGCACATAATAAAAAAATGATCTATCATATAGATATGATTCATGGGATCAAAAACGATGATTTTGCGACTGAGTATATTTGTCAGGAATATAAGCCTTATGGAATTATTTCGACCAAATCCAACGTGATTCTTAAGGCGAAACAAAAAAAAGTAATTGCGGTTCAAAGGGTTTTTATGTTGGATTCTCATGCCCTAGAAAAGAGCTACAGACTGATAGAAAAAACACAACCTGATTATATCGAGGTTTTGCCAGGGGCGATGCCATGGATGATAAAGGAAGTGAAGGAAAGACTTAACACACCTATTCTAGCAGGTGGGCTGATAAGAACGAGGCAGGACGTTGAGAATGCGCTCAAAGCAGGAGCAACGGCCATTACAACCTCAAAGACTGAGCTTTGGGAGGACGAGAAGAACTAAAAAAAAGTTGTTGACAACGTTTACATACGAATATATACTAGCACTAAGTTAATAATAAGTGATATGAATTGGGAGAATCACACGGATTAAACATTAAGAGTTGATCTGTTGTATTCTCCCTTTTTTTATCGATTTTTTTAACAATCATAGAAGAGGAGAGAAAAGCTATGACACCATTTATGGGAGAATTGATTGGCACAATGATTTTGATTGTTTTTGGGGCTGGGATTGGAGCAGGAAATTCCTTAAAAGGCTCTTATTCAAATAATTCTGGGTGGATTGTGGTCACCATCGCATGGGGCCTAGCGGTTACGATGGGAGTTTTTGCCGTTGGCTCTATTAGTGGAGCTCATTTGAATCCCGCTGTCACTATTGCTTTAGCAATTGATGGAAGCTTTCCTTGGGTAGATGTACCAGGTTATATTTTCGCACAAATGATCGGTGCCATTCTTGGAGCAACTATCGTATTTCTTCATTATTTACCCCATTGGAAAGGTACAAAGGACCCAGGAACGAAGTTGGGAGTGTTTGCAACTGGTCCAGCAATTCCACATACTTTTTCAAATCTATTGAGTGAAATGATTGGTACTTTTATTCTAGTACTTGGACTATTATTTATTGGAGCGAACAAATTTACCGAAGGGTTAAATCCGATTGCAGTGGGACTATTGATCGTAGCCATCGGGATGTCACTTGGTGGTACAACAGGTTATGCGATTAACCCAGCCCGTGACTTAGGCCCAAGAATTGCGCATTTTATTTTGCCTATTCCAGGTAAAGGAAGCTCTAACTGGGGCTATGCTTGGATTCCGGTTGTAGGACCAATCTTAGGAGGAGCTTTGGGAGCGGTAATATATAAAGCACTATTTGTTGGAAGTCTTACTAGTTCATTCTGGATTGTAGTGGCTGTGTCATTAGTATTTCTTTTAGCTGCTTTTGCTATGAGTAAGAAGCAAGCTTATTAAAAGATAAATGATATGATAAGTAATAAAAAATAAAGAGGAGGATTCATCATGGAAAAATATATTTTATCTTTAGATCAAGGCACAACTAGTTCAAGAGCGATTCTTTTTAACCAAAAAGGGGAAATTGTGCACATTGCTCAAAAGGAGTTCACACAGTACTTTCCTAAGCCAGGCTGGGTTGAGCATAATGCCAATGAAATTTGGGGATCTATTTTATCCGTGATTGCAAGCGTTTTATCGGAATCAAATGTTAAACCTGAGCAAATTGCTGGAATCGGGATTACAAATCAGCGTGAAACGGCAGTTGTTTGGGATAAAGAGACGGAAAAACCAATCTATAATGCTATCGTTTGGCAGTCTAGACAAACAAGTGATATTTGTGAAGAGCTAAAAGAAAAAGGCTATAACGATCTTTTCCGTGAGAAAACAGGTCTCCTTATTGATGCGTATTTCTCAGGTACGAAGGTAAAATGGATTCTTGATCATGTGGAAGGTGCAAGGGAAAAGGCTGAACAAGGCAAGCTCCTTTTTGGAACAATTGATACTTGGTTAATTTGGAAATTATCAGGTGGCAAAGCCCATGTAACGGATTATTCCAATGCGTCACGTACGCTTATGTATAATATTCATGAATTAAAATGGGATCAAGAGCTTCTTGATATTTTAACAGTGCCTGCTTCGATGCTTCCAGAAGTACGCCCATCCTCTGAAGTGTATGCAAAAACGATTCCACATCACTTCTTTGGTCAAGAAATTCCGATTGCAGGAGCAGCTGGCGACCAGCAAGCAGCGCTATTTGGTCAGGCCTGCTTCCAAGAAGGAATGGCTAAGAATACGTATGGAACTGGCTGCTTTATGCTGATGAATACAGGGGAGAAAGCAGTTAAATCTGAAAATGGCCTTCTTACGACAATTGCATGGGGACTAGATGGCAAAGTGGAATATGCCCTTGAAGGAAGTATTTTTGTGGCAGGCTCAGCTATACAATGGCTCCGTGATGGCTTAAGAATGTTCAAGGATGCGAAGGAAAGTGAAGCATACGCCACAAGGGTAGATTCTACAGAAGGAGTGTATGTAGTACCTGCATTTGTAGGACTTGGTACTCCTTACTGGGATAGTGATGTACGCGGTTCAGTGTTTGGATTAACAAGAGGTACCACAAAGGAGCATTTCATCCGTGCTACATTAGAATCCCTTGCCTATCAAACAAAAGATGTTCTTTCTGCGATGGAGGCAGATTCAGGTATCCAGCTTAAAACACTACGTGTAGATGGAGGAGCAGTTAAGAATAACTTCCTCATGGGCTTCCAGGGAGATATCTTAAATGTTCCAGTTGAAAGACCACAAGTCAGTGAAACAACAGCTTTAGGCGCCGCTTATTTAGCAGGATTAGCAGTCGGCTATTGGGAAAGTGAAGAAGAGATTGCGAAGCAGTGGGCAATTGATAAGACGTTTACGCCTCAAATGGATGATAAATCCCGCGAGGAATTATATGATGGCTGGAAAAAAGCTGTAAAGGCTACGATGGCTTTTAAGTAAACTTTAAAAAAAGGATTTTAGTTGAGTGAAAAAGTTTGCATCTACCTTAATTTATGTTAAAATAACCTTAAGTTAATAAGTAGGTAGGAGATATGAGAATAACCACAAAACATCGTCGTCCTTGATGATGCTTTTTGTGGTTATTTTTTTTTCTTTTGACAAAAACTATATCTATATTGCAAAAGGAGAAAACACATATGAATTTTACAAATAAAAATAGAGAGAAAATGATCGAACAGTTAAAGTCAGAGGAATTTGATGTCCTTGTTATTGGTGGGGGAATTACGGGAGCAGGTATTGCTTTGGATGCTACCACCCGCGGGATGAAAATCGGGCTTGTCGAAATGCAGGATTTTGCAGCAGGAACGTCTAGCCGTTCTACAAAGCTTGTACATGGTGGGCTTCGCTACCTCAAACAATTTGAAGTAAAGATCGTTGCTGAAACGGGAAGAGAAAGGGCGATTGTCTACGAAAATGGACCACATGTAACAACCCCTGAATGGATGCTCCTTCCCTTTCATAAGGGTGGCAGTTTTGGAAAATTTACGACCTCGATTGGATTAAGTGTATATGACACGTTGGCCGGCGTTAAGAGAAATGAAAGAAGAACGATGCTTTCACCTGAAGAAACATTAAAGAGAGAGCCGCTTGTTAAGAAGGAAAACCTAAAGGGTGGCGGTGTATATGTTGAATACCGTACAGATGATGCTCGTCTCACGATTGAGGTGATGAAAGCAGCCGTAGAAAAGGGTGCCGTTGCTCTCAATTATTCGAAGGTCGATGAATTAATTTATGACAATGGTAAAATTGTAGGGGTTCAAGTAGTTGACCAATTGACTGGAGAAAGATACGAAGTACGTGCCAAAAAGATTGTCAATGCCACTGGTCCTTGGGTTGATCGGATTCGGGAAAAGGATCATTCAAAATCAGGTAAAGTATTAAGGCTAACGAAAGGCGTCCATGTGGTCATCGATCAATCGAGATTCCCATTAAGGCAGGCTGTATATTTCGACACGCCAGACGGCCGCATGGTCTTCGCTATTCCGAGAGAGGGAAAAGCGTATGTGGGAACGACAGACACATTTTTTGATGAGGATGCAGCCACTCCGAAAATGGGCTCAGCTGATCGAGATTACCTTATTAAAGCAATCAATTACATGTTCCCAGATATGAACATAACAAAGGATGATATTGAATCCAGTTGGGCAGGGGTACGTCCATTAATTTGGGAAGAAGGAAAGGACCCATCAGAAATATCCCGTAAGGATGAAATTTGGGAATCCCAATCAGGCTTGATCACCATTGCTGGTGGTAAATTAACCGGCTATCGGAAAATGGCCGAAACCATTACAGATTTACTTGCGAAAAAATTGAAGGCAGAATACAACTTAAATCTCAAGGATTGTCAAACAAGACATCTGCCAATTTCTGGTGGAGATGTCGGTGGTGCTGAAAAATTTGACCAGTTCGTTAATGACCAAACAAAAGCTGGTCAAGGCAAAGGGCTAACAAAAGAGGAAGCAGCTCAACTGGCTTTAAGATACGGATCAAATGTTCAACATGTATTTGATATCGCAGAAAAAGGTGCAGAGACTGCTAAGGAATATCAATTACCGATTACCCTTTATGCGAAGCTTCAATATGCATTAGAGCATGAAATGGTAGCTACCCCGATCGATTTCTTAAATCGACGTACAGGAGCGATTCTATTCGATATTTCTGCGGTGAAGACGCATAAGGAACAAGTCATAAAGTATATGAGTGATTATTTTTCTTGGAGTAACGAAACAAAAGACCAGTATACACAGGAGCTTGAAGCAGCCATTCTAGATGCAACAATTCCTTTTGACGAACAAAACTAGTTTTTATTGAAAGTAAGGTATCGGTCTTTCATGAGACCAGAATACCTTACTTTTTTCAAAAGTAAATTGACAAATATCTAGGGTGTGTTATAATAATATTTTGGTTCATTTGAAGTTATTTTTTGGTGATGAATAAGTTAATGATCATTTTATTTGTTTTAAAGAAGTACAAATCCTCCATATCTCCTTCTTTTCTACACTTCCGATCTATTTTTCCAAAAAACCTTTTTACGTAAATCCTAATTCTAAGTGGCGCGGTCTAGGAACCGTATTGATGAAAGAGAGGTAGGGCTTTCATTGTGTTAGGTCGATAGCAAGAAAATCTTTGATTTCAAATGTATCTTCAGGAGACAACAGCTAAATTTGTTGTCTTCTTTTATTTGGGAAAAGCTACAAATATGGCATTTAATATATGTTTTAAAAGCGAACATTCTATCGCAATTTCTTTGAATTATATGTGTTTTTTGCTATAATATTAATGAAATTCCAAAAAAATCGTAGTGACTGACGACAAAGGTGGAAAGAACCACAAGGGAGCTGCGTCTATGTATAGCCGGTCGTCTGGGCAAATTAAAAAGAGAACCATTCAGGAGGGAAATGCATGGGCAAAACGCAGATTTTAGATGGTAATGTCGTTTCGGAAGCTGTGAAGGAGGAATTAAAGCCAAGAATCGAAGCTCTTAAGGAAAAGGGAACCGTACCTTGCTTGGCAACGATCCTAGTTGGAGAAGATCCATCCTCCGCTACATATGTAAAAATGAAAGGGAATGCGTGCGAGCGTCTAGGAATCCAATCAAAGAGAATTCATCTTGCAGAAGACACCACAACGGAACAGCTGCTGAAGGTTATCGAAGAGCTAAATAAGGACACCGCTGTTCACGGGATTCTACTCCAGCATCCTGTACCGAAGCAAATTGATGAGAGAAAAGCATTTGAAGCAATTGCAATTGAGAAGGATGTTGACGGGGTGACAAGCTGGGGTTACGGGCAAACCGCATTAGGCTTTGGAATTTACCCTTCATGTACGCCAGCTGCCATTATGCAAATCATGAACTTCTATGGGATCCAAGCAGAAGGAAAGCATGCCGTTGTCATTGGAAGAAGCCCGATATTAGGGAAACCTGTTTCAGCCCTTTTATTAAATGCCAATGCGACCGTCACAACCTGTCATTCTTATACAAAAAACCTTCCGGAAATCGTTGCCCAGGCTGATATTCTTGTTGCTGCAGTCGGAAAACCTGAGTTTATTAAAGGAGAATGGTTGAAAGAGGGGGCGGTTGTCCTTGATGCTGGCTACAATCCTGGGAATATTGGGGATGTCGAGTATGAATCTTGCTTCAAAAAGGCTTCTGCCATCACACCTGTACCTGGCGGAGTTGGACCTGTGACCATTTCTATGCTGTTAAAGCATACGGTTGATGCAGCTGAAAGAGGATAATCCTGTTTTTTTCTACAAAAAATTTAAAAAATAATGATTGAAAAAAATAATTTAAGGCAAACTATAAATGTGATACATTGGGTATCATTAAACGCTTTTGAAATTCTAGGAGGATTATGAATGGCAACTGGTAAAGTAAAATGGTTCAACGCAGAAAAAGGTTTTGGTTTTATCGAGGTTGAAGGCGGAGATGATGTATTTGTTCATTACTCGGCCATCGGAGGCGAAGGGTTCAAGACCCTAGAAGAAGGTCAAGAGGTTACTTTCGATATTGAAGAAGGTCAACGCGGGCCGCAGGCTGTTAATGTCACAAAGTCATAACAGTATAATATGATGGAGTCCCCAAAATTAGAGGGACTCCTTTTATATGAGCAAAAATAATGAAGTGATCTCCTCTTATTCCTCTATATGTTCTTTACAGTAGTTCTCGATCAGCTGAACTTCATCATCTTCTAGCTCGAAATCAAGAACCTTTTCTGTTTTATTCTCCATAATGTGGTAGTGAGAAATATGAGGTCCGCTTTCATCCACAGCGAACAAAACTCTTATTTTAAGCCCATTTTCTGAAAAAAGCTCATCCTCCTCAGGAACCTCAATTTGTAGGAAAAACTCATACCGGCTTCCAGATAATATGCCAAATGGATCCTCTATTTTTTCAACAGAATGATTGATAATTTCCATATTGTCCATCCTTTCATTCAATAGAACTTCTCCTATTTTAACCTACATGCTTCTAAAATAATAGCTTGTAGGCTTCAAATCCGAAGTATAGACCAAATCCTATTAATGACAAAGATGATATGAGGGTGATGACAGTCAGAAACTTTGTTGTCAATAATCTTCTCGCTCCACTTGCAACAAATGCCATTGTGAAATCCCAAAGGACAAGCCCGACAATAATGGCGCTGCTGTATACAAATAGCTGCTCTGAATCATAGAGCGAAGCTGTCTTAGCTAGGACAGAGCCGTATATTCCTAACCAAAAGAGGATGGTCAATGGATTTGAGATAGACATCAGAAATCCTGTTAGAAAGGATTTGGATAATGACTCTCTCTCCCTTAAATTGGAAAGCTGGAATTTTCCTAAGCCTTGTAGGCTTTCTATCCCAGTGTAAATTAAAACAAAAAAGCCGAATAACCACAAAAAGGCCTTAATAATTGGAATTTCAATAAACTGCGCAAACCCCAAGAACACAGCAAGCATGTAAATAATATCCGCTGAAACAGAGCCGAGTCCCAATATCCAGGCGTTTAGAAATCCGTGTTTGATCCCCCGATCCATCTGTGCTGCATTTACTGGACCGATTGGAGCAGCAAGCGATAATCCTAAAAAAATATAGCTAAAATAAATCCCCATAGAATACCTCCTGAAATAGTGGTAAGGAGTATGACACTTGTACACATTCTATTCAGGAGATTTTGCTTGTACGACAAGAATTCTAATGAAGCTAGCTATTCTTTTGTCTTTCTTATGAGGGGAGATGCAGACTTAGCTATACATTTTGAAAAAATTATGTTATTCTTATATTAGGTATTGCATAATGAAAGAAATTCACTTATTATAAAAAGTTATCCTTTTTTACTTTTTATAGTTTGTGACTTTTTTTATTATGTCAGGTGCTGGAAGATAATGAATATATAACTATTGGGAGTGAGAGGGAATGGGTTTTGGTAGGAGGAATCAAGAGGAAGTAGTTACGGAGGAGACAAAGATTTGGGTTTGTAAAGCAGATAATTGCAACTGTTGGATTCGTGACAACTTTAAGAGCAGTCCCAACCCAACATGCCCTATTTGCCATGGCGAGATGGAAGAAACTACGCGAGTGCTTGAGGTAATTAATAATCCAAGTAATCATTTTTAATATCTTTCTTCTTAACACTATTTGAATGAATAGTGTTTTTTTTTTGAACAAAACCGTTTATTTCTTAATGTTCTCAGATAAGGCATCCTCTATTTATGGTAAATAAAATCAGAAGTGGAGGTACATAAAATGTTTGTTTTTTTATCAATCTATACGAGAGAGAAGGATAATCTCTCACTAATGCTCTTGATTGTGAAAAGGAACAATAAAAAGCAGGGGGAATAGATAAATGAAAAAAAGATTATTTCTAACTGCGTTATCAGCGACATTGTCACTAGGGTTCTTAGGAGCATGTGGAACAGGGAATAATAATCTGAACGATGATGACGGGGTGAACTTTCGACCTGTGCGATATGATCGTCCAGATAATAACGATCTGTTAGATAATAACCGCGGTAACTTTAACGACGGCGTTAATCCGGTCCGATATGATCGAGACAATGACAGGGGCCTATTTAACAATAGAAATAACCGCAACAATAATGACCTCTTCGACGATGATTTTAACACGGATATCATTGATAACAATCGTGGAGCGAATGGCATTGCCCCAGGGACAAATGGTCGTGATGGGACGATGAGAAACGGAACAGGCGGTCAGCGATAAAGGACGAAAAGGCAGGGAGCAAACATCATTGCTCCCTCTTTTAATGAGAATTCCGATTCTTTTTTATTGTAAAACATTTATAACAGTACTATAATTCAAAATATAGCCAATAATATTATCATAATCGTCTTTGTATTTCTTGAATGTTTTCTAAAATTCACATTTCATTCAAATAAATGTTACATTTTTGTGAATGAAATATAGATCGTTAAAAAACTAGGGAGGAGAAAAGCTTGATTCGAACAACAATTGCAGGCATTGGTGGATTTGTTCTTATCTTTATTGAATCGTATATTGTTATGCTCTTGAAGGGATACAGTACAATTGATTTTGGCGGGATGGCCCCTTTTATTAGTGTGTGGGCAATGAATTTCTTCTTCTTATTCTCTATTTTTACGCATATTAAAGAGTGGCATAATAATAGAGAAGTGACCCAAGAAAAATCATCAATATAAATATTACTACATGTTGAAAACACCGAATTTTTTATTTGGTGTTTTTTTATTTTTTAGCGGTCAATAAGCATTTCCTAGTGCTCGGACTAATACTATAAATAGGGGGAGAATTCCACTAATAAGAGGGGGGAAGAGATGAATGAGAGCAGCTCAAATTATTGAACAAAGAAAACCTTTAAAGATTGGAAATGTTCCAGATCCAACTCCAGGTCCACATGATGTGATTGTTAAGGTTGAAGCGAGTGGCATTTGTAGAAGTGATTGGCATGCATGGATGGGAGACTGGGAATGGCTGGGATTAAGTCCTGTATTGCCTATTATTCCTGGGCATGAAATGGGTGGGGTCGTAGAAGCTGTAGGTGCAGAGGTGAAGAATTTCCGTCCAGGTGATCGGGTAACAACGCCGTTCCATGAAGGCTGTTCCCATTGTTCAAATTGTCAGAGCGGGCATTCCAATCGCTGTGATAATCTGCAAATCTATGGCTTTGCTTATGACGGAGCCTATGCTGAATATGTAAAAATTCCTAACGGTGATTTCAATCTTGTCAAACTTCCTGACGAAGTAGATTTCGTAACTGCTGCAGCGATTGGATGTCGGTATATGACCGGTTATCATGGTGTGGTCCGAGCCAATTTGCAGCCCGGCGATTGGCTCGTTGTCCATGGAACAGGGGGAGTTGGCCTGTCATCAATACAGGTCGGCAATGCAGTTGGAGCTCAAGTAATTGCAGTTGATGTGGATGATGCTAAGCTTGAAATGGCGCGAAAAGAAGGAGCTGTTGCGACGATTAATGCTCGTAACGAAAACGTCGTTGAGGCGGTCAAGCAGATTACAAAGGGTGGAGCCCATGCATCAATTGAGGCACTTGGAATTCAAGAAACAATTTTAAACTCAGTTCTTTCCTTACGTAAAGGTGGACGTCATGTCCAGATCGGTTTAACAACCCATAATGAGGCAGGGATCGTCGGTCTTCCGATTGATGCAGTAACGGCCCAGGAGTTAGAAATTGTAGGGAGCCTTGGCAACCCAAGAACAGAATACGATGGCCTTTTAGCATTAATCGCTCAAGGGAAACTTAACCCAAGATCCCTTGTATCGAAAGAGGTTTCATTGGATGATGTCAATGATGTATTAAATGACATGACTAATTTTAGAACATATGGATTTAATGTCATCACAAAATTCAAATAAGCTTTTGCTATTTTTCCTTTCAGGAAAATGAAAAGAGAAAGAGATGTGTCCCTCTTTCTCTTTTCGTGTTTATACGAAGATGAAGTAGGCTAGGAATAACAGGCAAAGGATGTACATAATTGGATGGATCTCTTTATGACGCTTCTGAGCGACTAATGCCAGCGGATAAAGAATAAAGCCAAGGGCGATTCCGGTTGCTACGCTTGCCGTAAGTGGCATCATGATGATCGTAACAAAGGATGGAACAACTACCTCCAAGCGTGTCCAATTAATTTTCCCCATTTCCATCGCCATCAAAGCACCAACGATAATGATGGCTGGGGCCGTCACTTCCGGAATAATCACGGAAAGTATCGGGGAGAAAAAGAGCGAAAGGGCAAAACAAATGGATATCACAATAGACGTGAAGCCCGTTCGACCACCAACAGCAACTCCTGCACTTGACTCAACCATAGAAGCAGTAGTGGAAGTTCCTAATACAGCTCCAACTACACCTGACGTAGAGTCAGCTAATAATGCCCGACCAGCGTTTGGAATTTGATTATTTTTCAATAGTCCTGCTTGACTTGCAACGGCAATAAGTGCTCCAGCAGTGTCAAAAAATGCCACAAATAGAAAAATAAAAATGACTGCCAATACATTGGGGGAGAAGATTTCATCAAGATGTGAGAAAACTACTCCAAATGTCGGCTCAAGGCTAGGAATTGTTCCAACGACAGCGTTTGGGATATCAATTAGACCGAAGATCATGCCAATGATTGTTGTAATGACCATTCCGATAAAAATACCTGCATGAACCCCCATTGTCATCAGAATAAAAGATAGAACAAATCCTAACACGGCGAGACCTGTTAAAGGGGAGGTCAAGTCTCCGATCCCAACAGCGGTGTCAGGATTGGAAACGATAATTCCAGCATTTTTCAAGCCGATAAAGGCAACGAAAAATCCAATACCTGCTGCGATTGCATGCTTAAGATCCTCAGGGATGACATTAATAATTTTCTCACGAATTTTCATAAGACTGAGAATCACGAAAATAATGCTAGCTATAAAGACACCAGTTAAGGCTACCTGCCACTGGATTCCCATACCCATACATACGGAAAAGGTGAAAAAGGAATTTAACCCCATGCTTGGTGCAATCCCAACTGGATAATTGGCTAAGAGGCCAATCAATAATGATCCAACTATAGCGGAAAGAGCGGTAGCGGTAAAGACGGCTCCCTTATCCATTCCTGATTGACTGAGAATCATTGGATTTACCACTAAAATATAGGCCATAGAAAGAAACGTAGTGAGTCCTGCTAATGTTTCTTTTTTGTATGAAGTATTTCTTTCTTTAAACTGAAAAAATTTCTCCATGCGTAAATTCCTCCTGTTAATATAATGTCCTGAAACGAAAAAAAACTTTGACTAAACGTCAAAGTCTACAGAAGGAATAGGAAAGCATCGCATTTTCTAAACCTCGTAGACAAGCTATTTAAGGTAGCTGGTAGAGACGTTCAAGCCATATTCTTGAACTTATACAAGGATATTATATGAATATATTATTTAAAATCGTAACAAGTTCAATAAAAGACGTCAATACGATCAGAAATAGTCAGTAGATTTAGTTTTTTTCTATAGAATGAAAAACTGCCAATTTTTCACAAGCCCAATCAAAGGCTTGTCTTGTTGCATAAAATGCGTTGAAAAGACAAGGAGGGCTGTAAATGGAAAAGGGCAGGCTCGTATCCATTTTTGTAACAACTTTGTTTGTTATTTTCATATCCATCTTTTCTGTTTCATTCTTACAATCCAAACAAATCGAAACAGAGCCGAATAAGGTGTCTGCTAGTGAGAACGGGAATGAAAAAAGTGACGTAAGCGGAAAAAATGGAGATAGTGCTGTTACAAACAACGTGCAAAATAATATCAATGGAGACAATACAGATGTCAAAAATTCGATAAACAACAATGTAAAGAACGGCGACAACAGTAATGTCGATAATCATATTAACAATAACATTGAAGTGAATGTAGATGTAAATGTGTCGAACCAAATCGACAATAATATTGAGGGAAAAGAATCAAGCGGTAGTAAGGATAAGCCAAAAGAGGATTCAAAAAATAACACAGATGGTAAGAATGAAGACTCCTTAAACGATGATGAAGTCGTTTGGGGAGTTGACTCTGCTAGCCTTACAACTTCGGAAATGATTTCCTGTGTAAGAGAAAACTTTGGGACTCCAAAGGTGTGGGGAAGATATCTTGGGGACAAGGAAGGTGTTTCAGTAGGACTGACAAAGGATGAGGTTAATCTACTCCACTCGAACGAGATTAAAATTCTCGTCATTTGGAACCATTTTACAGATGCAACAGGGTATGAAAACGGAAAGAAAGAGGCTCAGGAGGCAATTAAGAAAGCAAAAGAGTTAGGAATTCCTGAAGGAGTGTCTATTTTTGCCGACATTGAGCCAAGCTATCCAGTAGATTCCGAGTTTATTAGGGGCTGGTCCGAGACGATGGCCACTTCAAGCTATGAGTCAGGGCTATACGGGGTCTTTGATGCAAAGCGAAATCTATATAAAGCCTTTGAGGAAGCAGCTGCAAAAGATAAGAATATTCTCGAAAACACTTATATTTGGACTGCGGCACCAAATGTTGGAATCACTTCAGAAGCCAATGCACCACAATATCAGCCGGAAGCACCAAAGAATTCCCTCGTGACTGGCTGGCAATATGGAATTGATGCGAAAGCATGTAACATCGATACAAATCTATTCAAAGGAAAAATAATGGATGTTTTATGGTAGGCAGGTGGATGGAAATCCATCTTTTTTGTTTCTTAATTATTAGGATAGAAACCATTCAATAATAAGAAAATACAGATAGGACATCATCGATAACTAGAGGGAGATTTGGATGAATGAAAGCATTTATTCTGTCTATTTGGAATTGGCTTGATCCCTTTTATTATTCCTGTTCACGCCTTACTTATGTTACATCATCAGGTGATAACATTTTCCGAATTCGACTCACCAAATATAAAGGGAGAGCAATCACTCTTTCGGATGGAACAATGATACAAAAGAATGATACTTTAGTTAAGATTCATCTTCATAATGTACGCTTGTTAATGGAGCTGATGAATATCGAGAGTGAGCTTAGGAAGGCAAAAATGATCTATCGACATGTTCAAAACTCCCTGCCAGGTGTGGAACATTTCATTCAGGAGCATTTTTCTGCCTCGAATGTCAAAGGAATTGTTGGAATTACTTCACTGAATAAAGGCTGCGAGCGTCTCGGGTTTGAAATTGTGGATATTCTCAATCCCTTTTATCGATGGTTCAAAATTTTTGCTTTTCTACCGATCGGGGTCCTTTCCCATAGAGGAGCTAATATCTTAAGAATCGTAAAGGTAACAAGGCCGACTTATTTATTTATGTCGAAAAGTAAGCTCATTCAGATGTATAGAGGAACTAGACAAAATAATAGGTACCATGACGGTGTGTAGAACCAGTTTTCTACTGCCAAGGCTATTACATAATAAATCCTTCTTGGCTAATAATAAATTGGACCTGACGTTTGGAGGGATTTAGTAATGGAGATACCTGCACGGGCAGCGGATTTTGGGGGAACAAAGGACAAAGAGAATAAGGATAAATTATCTTGGTGGCAGCTGTCTCTAATTGGGGTTGGCTGTATTATTGGGACAGGCTATTTTCTTGGTTCTGGCCTAGGGATAAAGATGACAGGCCCTTCCATCCTAATCTCGTTTCTTCTTGCATGGCTTGGGACGTATATCGTTTCAGATGCCTTGATGAAAATGGCTGAAAGAGACCCGCAGCAGGGAGCTTTCCGGTCCTATGCAAAGAAAGCATATGGGGACTGGGCAGGCTTTAGCAGTGGCTGGGTATACTGGTTTTCTGAAATGTTAATCACAGGAAGTCAGTTAACAGCTTTGTCGATCCTCTCAAGGTTTTGGTTTCCCGATGTTCCGTTATGGATATTTGCAGTGGGCTATGCGATTCTTGGAGTCATTGTTGTTATTATTGGAACAAAAGGCTTTGAACGTGCCCAAAATATATTTGCCGTCATTAAGATAGCGGCTATTTTGATGTTTATTATTTTGGCTGTAGCTGTTCTCTTTGGATTATTTGGAGGAAGCAGCAAGGATTTCACCATTCCGAATACAATGGATAAGTTCTTCCCAAAAGGAATGATGGGCTTATGGTCTTCACTTATATATGGTTTCTATGCATTCGGTGGGATTGAAATCATGGGGATCATGGCACCTCGTTTAAGAAATAGAGAAGATACGCAAAAATCAGGGGCCATCATGCTGATGATGTTGGTTATCGTTTATCTTATTTCCTTAACCTTTGCTACTGGATTGGTTTCAGTCGATCAATTTAGTTCGGATGAAAGCCCTTTTAAGAGTGCTCTCGAACGTTATAAAATTGGGTTTTTTCCGCATGTTTTTAATGGAGGCATTATTATCGCAGGTTTCTCCACCATGACTGCATCATTGTTTGCTGTGACGAGCATGCTTGTCACATTATCCAAGGATGGAGATGCACCGAGGTTTTTTTCGCGACAAGGGAAATGGAAAGTACCTCCCTTTGCATTGGGACTAACGATTTGTGGGCTTGTTACTTCCATTATCCTATCATTTGCCATGCCAGACAGTGTGTATGAGTATATCACGACTGCTGCAGGATTAATGCTTTTATATAACTGGCTCTTTATCCTTATCTCTTTTCCGAGACTTATAGAAGCAACTGGATTTGATCATGTAAAACGATTTACTGGGATGGCGTTGATTTTGGTTGCTATAAGCGGGACATTGACCCATGGATCAAGTAGACCGGGTTTTTTTATCAGTATTTTATTTGTAGTCCTTGTCCTTGTTGTCCTTTTCTTCATGCATCTTAAGAAGAAAAGAAAACATAAAAATGAGAGCACTAATTAGTCAAAACGATAGGAGTGAAAGTTATGACCGTTTTCGTTTATCAAACCTTTGAGGTAAAACAGGAGAAGTTCAAGGAAGCGATTGAGAATGCGAAGAAAATTAAGATATACCGGAATGACCATTATCCCCACCAAGTGGAGCTTTTAAATCCGATCTCTGGACAGGACTATACATATGCCCTATTGGCAACCTATGAAGGTCTTGCTGAAATGGAGCTGCAAAACAAGAAAATGTTTGAAGATGAGGAATATCTAAAATTAATCGGGGAGTTCTTTTTAGAAAATGTTGTTCAAGGCAGCATGCATACCCAGATCTTCCGTGCGATGGACGATTTAATCGCTGACAAGGAAAAGGAGGATGACAAAGAGAAGTAGCACTGTTTTGATTGACAGATAAGAATATTTACCATATTCTAAAAATAGCAGCAAAAATGACTGAATAATAAAGTGAGTGGTTGACCTATGGCTTTAATGAGAAAGCATCGTAGTATATGTTTAGCTCAGTGGCGATTTGATACGAGGGCTATACTACCGAAATCAAAAAATTGATTTCAGTAGTATAGCCCTCTTTTTTATTCTCACTTTACTATATTAAAGGATTACAAGGGAAGCAGGTGGACAGATGGTTGAGTTAACAGGAAATACCTTAACGTTAGAAGAGATGAGGGAGATTTTATTTTCAAGAAAAAAAGTTTCCGTCTCAGAGGAGAGCTGGAAGAGAGTTGAGGAGAGTCGCAAGGCCGTCGAACAAATTGTTCAAGAAAACCAAATCGTATATGGGATTACGACTGGATTTGGTAAATTCAGTGATGTATTAATCGACCCAGAAAATGTGGAGGAGCTGCAGCTTAATTTAATCCATTCCCATGCATGTGGGGTTGGGGAGCCCTTTCCAGAATTGGTGTCAAGAGCGATGCTTGTTTTACGAGCGAATGCTTTATTAAAGGGCTTTTCCGGGGTTAGAAGAATTGTAATTGAGAGATTGCTAGAGTTTGTAAATAAGGGCATTCATCCAGTTGTCCCTAGTCAAGGCTCACTTGGAGCGAGTGGGGACTTAGCCCCTTTATCCCATTTGGTGCTTCCGCTTCTCGGGGAAGGCGAGGTTTTTTACGAGGGTCATAGAGTAAACGCCTTGGAAGCGATGACGAAGGAAGGAATTTTTCCGATTACGTTAACCGCGAAAGAGGGTCTCGCTTTAATCAATGGAACGCAAGCAATGACAGCGATGGGAGTCCTTGGGCTGATTGAAGCGGAAAACCTTGCATATCAATCAGAAGCCATTGCAGCTATGACGATAGAGGGGCTGAATGGAATCATCGACGCATTTGACGAAGATGTCCATATCGTCCGTGGCTACCCTGAACAGATTGCGGTTGCAAAGAGAATTCGCGAACTTTTAAAAGGAAGCAAGCTTACCACAAGACAAGGTGAAGTAAGGGTACAGGACGCTTATTCCTTAAGGTGCATCCCGCAGGTCCACGGAGCTACATGGCAAGTCTTAAATTATGTAAAAGAAAAGCTTGAAATTGAAATGAATGCTGCAACAGATAATCCACTTATTTTTGATGGTGGAAAAAAGATCATTTCAGGCGGAAACTTCCACGGGCAACCGATCGCACTAGCAATGGATTTTCTCGGTATTGCCATAGCCGAGCTGGCGAATATTTCTGAAAGAAGAATTGAGCGTCTTGTTAATCCACAGCTGAATGACCTGCCACCATTCTTAAGCGCGGAGCCAGGCCTTCAATCAGGGGCCATGATTATGCAATATTGCGCTGCCTCGCTTGTTTCAGAAAACAAAACATTGGCTCATCCAGCAAGCGTGGACTCCATACCGTCCTCTGCCAATCAGGAGGATCATGTCAGTATGGGAACGATTGGTTCAAGACATGCCTATCAAATCATTACAAATACAAGACGTGTCTTGGCAATTGAGCTGATTTGTGCGATGCAGGCAGCGGATATTCGTGGAAAGGGAAAAATGGCACCAATCACGAAGGGAATTCTTGAGGAAGCAAGAAAACAAATTCCTTTTATTGAAAAAGACCGGGTCTTTGCAAAGGATATGGCTGTTGCGGAAAAATGGCTAAAGGATGAATTCTCCCTAGACATGAAAAAAAAGTGAGTTTTGAGGTCGAATGCTGACGGAATCACGATTATTTTGGAAATAGGAGGAAAAAGAGATGAATCAGATCAAGAATAGAGTTGTCCGATATCGTGGAACAGAGCTAAACACAAAGGGGTGGCAGCAGGAAGCCGTCCTTAGAATGCTAATGAATAATTTGGATCCAGATGTTGCTGAGAGGCCCGAGGATTTAGTCGTCTATGGAGGAATCGGAAAAGCTGCACGAAATTGGGAATCCTTTGATAAAATAGTGGACTCATTGAAAAAGCTTGAAAATGATGAAACACTCCTGATCCAATCGGGAAAACCAGTAGCGATCTTTAGGACACATACAAATGCACCAAGAGTACTGATTGCTAATTCCAATATTGTCCCAGCCTATGCTAACTGGGAAACCTTCCATGAACTAGACAAAAAAGGCTTGATGATGTACGGGCAAATGACAGCGGGCAGCTGGATCTACATCGGTTCACAGGGAATTGTTCAGGGTACCTATGAAACCTTTGCGGAGCTTGCAAAACAGCATTTTAATGGGACTTTAAAGCATACGATTACCGTTACCGCCGGACTTGGTGGGATGGGCGGTGCTCAACCTCTAGCTGTTACGATGAATGGTGGCGTCTGCATCGCCATCGAAGTAGATGAAACAAGAATCGATCGGCGAATTGAAACAAGATATACAGATGTGAAGGCAAAATCACTGGATGAAGCATTACACATTGCAAAGGACGCAAAAATGGAAGGCAGAGCCTTGTCGATTGGGTTATTAGGAAATGCCGCTGAAATTTTACCAGAAATGCTTAAAAGAGGCTTCATTCCTGATGTGCTAACAGACCAAACCTCAGCCCATGACCCGTTAAATGGCTATATCCCTTTACAGATGACACTTACGGAGGCTGCTCATTTAAGAGAAAAGAATCCTGAAGAATATGTCAAACGGTCGAAAGCATCAATGGCGACCCATGTATCGGCGATGCTTGAAATGATGGAAAAAGGGGCCATTACCTTTGACTATGGGAACAATATCCGTCAAGTAGCAAAGGATGAAGGTGTCGAAAATGCCTTTAGTTTTCCTGGATTTGTCCCAGCCTATATTCGTCCACAATTTTGTGAGGGAAAAGGCCCGTTTCGCTGGGCAGCACTTTCTGGGGATCCAGAGGATATCTATAAAACAGATGAGGCCATTTTACGTGAGTTTGCCGATAATGAGCATCTATGTAACTGGATTCGGATGGCACAGCAGAAAATCCAATTCCAAGGCCTTCCATCCCGTATTTGCTGGCTAGGCTACGGAGAGCGTGCTCGCTTTGGTAAGATTCTCAATGACATGGTCGCTAGTGGGGAGCTAAAGGCACCAATCGTGATCGGTCGCGATCATCTCGATTCCGGCTCTGTTGCTTCGCCAAACCGGGAAACAGAAGCGATGCTCGATGGCTCTGATGTCGTGTCAGATTGGCCGATTCTCAATGCAATGCTGAACGCCGTTGGTGGCGCAACCTGGGTATCTGTGCATCATGGTGGTGGTGTTGGCATGGGTTATTCTCAGCATGCAGGTGTAGTGATTGTTGCCGATGGCACAAAGGAAGCTGCGGAAAGAATCGAACGAGTATTAACGACTGATCCTGGAATGGGAGTTGTGAGACATGCCGATGCTGGCTATGAATTAGCGAAGAAAACAGCAAGAGAAAAAGGCATCAAAATGCCGATGCTTGACAAGGAGAGTGCTGAAGAATGACAAGGCCTCTTTGGATCAAACACGCATCCCAGCTCGCAACCCTTTTATCAACGCAAAAGGGACCACGCACGAAGGAAGCGATGTCAGAGCTGGGTATAATTGAAGATGGAAGCCTGTGGATCGAGGATGGGATTGTGAAGGCTGTTGGAACGACGGAGGAGCTTGAAAAGCAATTTTCTGGGCGAATTCCCGAAGCTGAAATCTATGATGCATCGGGCTATCTAGTGACACCCGGATTAGTTGATCCCCATACCCATGTCGTTTATGGAGGGAGCAGAGAGCGGGAATTTGAAATGCGCCTGGAAGGTGCTACCTATATGGAGATCATGAATGCTGGCGGTGGGATTCATGCGACGGCTCAGATGACCCGTGAAGCAACGGAGGAAGAGCTCATTCGTCAAACAACGAAACGGCTGGATTCCTTTTTAGAGCATGGAGTGACAACAGTAGAAGGAAAAAGCGGCTATGGGATGGATCTGGAGACGGAAATAAAGCAACTGAGAGTGATGAAAAAGCTACGGGAGCAGCATCCGATTGACCTTGTTCCGACCTTTATGGGTGCCCATGCTGTCCCTTCTGAATACAAGGGTCGCGAGGACGAGTTTGTTGAATATATAATTGATGAGATGTTACCTATTGTTGCAAGGGAAAAGCTAGCAGAATTTAATGATGTTTTTTGTGAAAAAGGGGTCTATACCCCTGAACAATCAGAGAGAATTCTTGAAGCAGGGAAGAGATATGGCCTAACCCCAAAGATCCATGCAGATGAAATCGAGCCTTATGGTGGAGCGGAACTAGCAGCAAAGGTTGGTGCAATTTCTGCGGAGCATTTGTTAAAGGCTTCTGATGAAGGGGTGAAAATGATGGCGGAGGCGGGTGTCATTGCGTGCCTGCTGCCAGCAACGGCCCTTTACTTACGAGAGGAAGCAGCTAAAGGCAGAAAAATGATTGATGCCGGCGTTCCAGTCGCCATTTCTACGGATTGCAATCCTGGTTCCTCTCCAACCACCTCGATGCCATTAGTGATGAATTTGGCCTGCATTTCGATGAGGCTCACTCCTGCAGAAGCCTTAACGGCTGCAACCTATAATGCAGCCTGTGCGATTCAGCGTGTAGACAAGGTAGGGTCTCTGGAGGTTGGAAAACAAGCGGATATCGTTCTATGGGATGTGAAGGATTATCGGGAGCTTCAATATTTATTTGGTGTTAATCATGTGAAAGCCGTCTGGAAAAAAGGTGTTCAGGTGGTGAATAAGGGTGACTGAAAGCTGGTTAAGGACTCCCGAATGGTCGTGGAACCGGATGTCAAGTGGCTGTGAATTTGTCCATCAGTGGGTAAAGCCCCTCAAGGAAGGTGTCAGCCATCCAGATGTGATTATCTATGGAGCGCCTATTTCCCGTTCATCCATAAGTGTTTCAGGTGCGTCCCTTTATCCAGATGAGTTCAGGAAAATGTGGAAGAAATTTGCTACCTATAATTTAGAAGAAGATGTGGATTTATCAACTCTCAAGGTAATTGATGCTGGTGACGTAGTGATGCATACGACAGACATTCTTCTATCCCATCAGCATATAGAAGAAGCAACCTCCTTTCTTGTGGGGGAATACCCAGGATCCACTACATGCATGATCGGGGGAGATCATTCGGTGACAGCATGTGCGGTGAGGGGGATTAAGAAGGAATTCCCAAATGAAAGGATTGGCATTCTTCAGCTTGACACCCATCTTGATGTAAGGGATCCGAAGGAATTGGGACCTGCCAATGGGACACCCATCCGTCAGCTCATTGATGGAGATGTCGTGCAAGGGAAGCACGTCGTGAATATTGGCCTGCATGGTTATTATAATGGGAAGTCGCTCATTGATTATGCCAAGGAAAAAGAGATTCAAATGGTGCCTTTGAAAAAAGCCAGAAAGCAAGGAATCATTGAGACGGCTCAGTCTTCCTTGCAATACTTAGCAGAGAATGTAGATCGAATCTATGTAACGGTGGATATGGATGTGTTGGATATTTCCGCTGCACCTGGAGTTCCAGCTTCCACGACAGGGGGATTGATGCCAAACGAGCTATTTGAAGTATTACTCGAGATTGGGAAGCATCCTCTAGTAAAACATATTGATTTTGTCTGTTTGGACCCGAGTAGGGACTCCTTGGTGGAAGAAACGGTCAAGATTGGGGTTCATGCATGGCTGCAATTTATGACTGGACGTACGTTCAGAGGCTGATATTGATTTCAAACTTTGTTGCTATTTTGGATATAATAAAAAAGGCTTGGGATTCCCCAAGCCTTTCGTCATTCATTATTTTCCAATAAACATTTGTGTCCAGTAATTTCCATTCGCCACATATCCAACGCCAATATGTGTGTAAGAGCTGTTAAGAATATTTGCACGGTGTCCTTCACTGTTCATCCAAGCGTTCACAACCTCTTCAGGTGTTTTTTGTCCCTTGGCAATGTTTTCACCAGCAGAGCGATAAGTGATGCCAAATTGCTTCATCATATCGAAAGGTGAGCCGTAGGTTGGACTTGTATGGCTGAAGTAGCCTTTATTCAGCATATCTTGGGATTTTGTTCTGGCAACCTTACTTAGCTCAGTATCTAATTTGAGAGCTGGCAGACCTTGTTTTGCGCGCTCTTGATTGGTTAAATCGACTACTTTTTGTTCGTATGCACTAACCGCAGATGTGGTCGTTGTTTGCTTAGGTTGTGTGCTTGTTGTTGGCTTCTGCTCGGGTTGAACTGGAGCAGGCTTAGTTGCTGGTTTATGAACAGTATTATTTTGAGTTGTTCCAGTTGTCTTTTGTGGTACAGTTGTTTGGTTAGTTGTGTTCCAATTGATTTGGAAGTCCTTCATATATTTTTGTAGCAAACTATTAATTTGATCTGCATTACTACATTGATAGACATTAACTTGTTTTTCGACCTTCGGATTTAATGTAGCTGCATCTGCATTTAGTGAACCAGCAGATGTAAACAGTAGTGCTGCAGTTGCTGCAACAGGAAAGATTAATTTCTTTTTCATTGGTTGTTCCTCCTCAGAAAAGTCTTTGTTTTTTCTTGCCTCCCAAATAGTAACATGGCTTTTTTGTAATATTTTTGGAAGACCCTTCCATCAGGATTGCAAAAAATTTCGTAGAGGATTCTATTGCGGATTTGCGAATCAAGTTAACCCTATTAAATAATAGGTTTGTACAAAATCTGTTCTGTATTTTATCCGAAAGAATAAAATGGTTAATATTTGCATTAACGCCTAAAATTACAATGAATAATGGGTTGACAAGAACATGAACACTCTACTTTTTTTACGAACATAACGAACATATAACTAGTTTTTCGAAAAATGTCATGGTATATGAGTTTTTGCAATTTCTTCGTATTATTTGGCGAGTAAACTATTTTTACCACCTATATTCCTTTAGAAAAAATAAATAATAAGAAAGTAAAAATTCTTTTAGGAGGAATGTGGTGTGTCTCAAAAAATCGCGAAAGTCGTGTTCATTTCAGCTTTTTTGATGGGAGTTACTGCTTGTGGTGTAGCGAATGACAATAAAAATGTTGCGTTTGATCGAACAAACGATACAAACCAGACGTTAGATGACAATCGGGGGACAGTTGGTCAAAATCGTACGACAGATGTAAATATGCGTAGGGTAACTAATAAAACAGGAATGGACATAAAACGACGAGCTCGGCAGGTGGATCCAAACATTTCTGCTGACTTTACATCCATGTCCAGTGAGAATTATCCACACACAAAAGCTGTTCTTGTTCGAGATGCCCAATATGCATATACAAAAATCGGTCCGAACGAAATCAATGATTTTCAAGATCAATTTGGACAGCAATTTGGTGAACTAACACCGCAGCTTGGTGAGCAGGCACTGCCACCGACAGCACAGCAACCGCAAGGACAAATGCCATATCAGGGACAAAATAATCGTCTCCAGCTGCCACAGGCTCAGCCACAGACACCAGTACCAAATAATAATCAAAAGCCAGTACAGCAGCAGCCTAAGCAACCAGCTAATAAACAGGGAACCACCAATAGTGGCGCAAATATAAGTCGATTCGCTCAGCAGGTCATTACGTTGACAAATCAGGAGAGAGCCAAACAAGGACTACCAGCATTAACCGCAGACGCTAAGCTTAGCTCGGTAGCGCAAAAGAAAGCTGAAGATATGCAGGCAAAACACTATTTTTCCCATACTAGCCCAACCTATGGTTCTCCATTCGACATGATGAGAGATTTCGGCGTAACTTATAAATCAGCAGGAGAAAATATCGCTCAAGGACAAAGAACTCCTCAAGAAGTTGTCCAAGCTTGGATGAATAGTGAAGGTCATAGGAAAAATATCATGAGCAGGGATTTTACACATATTGGTGTGGGATTCGAGCAAGCTGGAAATCACTGGTCGCAAATGTTTATTGGAAAATAGCTTAACAGGGAGTGCGCTCCCTGTTATTTTTCGTACGGTTTGAATATTGCCGATATGATCATGTTCCAGATAGTCAAAACTAAAAAAGCCGTTCCACTTGGAACGGAGAAAAAGAGACGGTACTTTAGTAGGAAACCAATCCATATATAGTGAAAACGATGTTGTTCACATCAATATGTTGATTCAAATTTTACCATATTAGCAATATTAAATCAAATCCGGTACATTTGACTTATTTTTCGTCGAGTTCAGAGATGTCAACAACTGTTCTTTCCTCTAACGGTCCTCTTAAGTGGACAGTGGCTGTTCGGCCATCTTCATTCAATTTATCAATCCAAACGGAGGCACCGTTATATTGAACTTCAATATCTGCTGAAGAAGATAGTATTTGTTTTAAACGTTTTTGATCCACCAATTTCACCCCAATTATTTAGTCGTATTATTTTGTGATGTTAGGTGAATTTTATGCAAGGTTAATTGGAGGAGATAGTGCATGCTGTTCATCATTTTCCACGAAAAATAAAAAGGAGTATACTATAAGAATACTGTGCATCTGAGGTAAGTTAATTTCGGATGATGATTTTTATAAGAAACGAGGAATACCATGATTGTTAAGACAGAAGAGGAACTTCAAGCTTTAATGGAAATCGGGAAAATATGCGGAACCATCCGTGATGAGTTGGTGAAGATGACAAAACCAGGGATCACTACGAAAGAACTTGATGATTTTGCTGGAAAGCTTTTTGAAAAATATGGTGCCATTTCCGGACCAAAAGGAGAATACGATTTCCCAGGATACACCTGTATTAGTGTGAACGAGGAGGTGGCCCATGGGATTCCTGGTAGTCGTGTCATTCAGGAGGGGGACCTTGTAAATATTGATGTATCTGGCTCGAAGAATGGAGTCTTTGCGGATACCGGCTTGTCATTTGTCGTCGGGAATGGAGATCCTAAGTTATTTCAAATATGCGAGGTTGCGAAAAAGGCTTTTGATGCAGGATTAACAAAAATCAAGCCAGGTACCCGGATTAATGCCATCGGAAAAGTGGTCTATCAAACTGCACGGGCCAATGGATTAACAGTGATCAAAAACCTAACTGGACACGGAATCGGGCATTCTCTGCATGAAGCACCAGAATATGTTTATAATTATTATGAAAGCTCTGATAGGAGTCAATTAAAGGAAGGAATGGTTATTGCTTTTGAGCCATTTATTTCAACAGGCGCTGAAGAAATTATTGAAGCCGGTGATGGCTGGACGTTTACGACTGAAGAGAAAAGCTATGTTGCCCAAATAGAGCATACACTTGTCGTGACAAAAGATGGACCGATCATCATTACAAATTTGTAAAGCAGCGATTTGACCGATGATATATGCAATAAAAAAATTAGTGGAGAAAATAGTTCGTTTTTCTCCACTATTTTTTTTTATCCACCTATCTATACCAATTCCGATTAAAGTCCAGTTCCAGTACTTGTCCAAATTTATTGGCAAAGTCGATAAAATAGGCGCCCTTTGCCGTTAATATGCCGTTGTCGAACACAAGTGGGGCATCAACATAGTCTTTTTCATTAAAGAAGCCCAAGAATTCGCGAGCCTGCTTCGAAATGCCGGTTGTATAAAAACGATCCTTTAAAATCCCCGCTTTTGCAAGCATAAACGGTGCGCTTGAAATCGCACCAATGACCGCGTCTTGCTCATGAATTTTTCTAATAAAACGAAATAATGGCTCCTGGTCAATGAGGTGTTGAAAGTCGTCCACGCCAGGAAGGATGAGGCTTTGGAGCATTTCGATATTCACCTGATCTATCGTTGTCTCTGGTATGCATGTTAGCCCAGCTTCACCTTTGACCGTATTTTCATTTAGTCCAATGAAAATTTTCGGATGGTTTGCCTGAGTTAAGACGGATATAATAACGGACAACTCATATTCACTAAATCTTGGATATAGTAGGATTCCTGTTGTCAAGGGCCACACCTCCATTTTGATAGCTTTTTCTAAACATAGTTCTACATTTTTTTATTAAACCCTCTTATTTTCATACATAACTAGGGCATAAATTTCATAGGTAGTTGATATATTTTATGAGTATCGTTTGAAAGGAGAGGGAAGTTTGGCAACCTATGAGGAAACAGCTAGGTTTGAACACAGTTTTTGGCTTCAAATACTTGGGGATCATGCTCGATTTATCCATGATTCGTTAAGCCCTTCAGAGCAGCAGGCCATCCAAGAGGCCCAACAGTTTATCACCGTCTTTGAACAATTATTAAGTCAAGTAGGAATTGCGGAACCCATTGCATTAAGCAAGCAGGCGGTAGAAGAGGTAGGACGGTTAAGAGAATATAAGCTGAGGATAATTGAACAACAGCTTGCTGGAAAGATCACGCTCCATCTTACTCCTTCTTTCATCAACCATATGGTAAATGAGCTAGAGGAATATCAACTATTACTGGGATTCTTGACAAGAGGGGAAGTACCACCTGTCTATCATGAACTCCATCATCATTTAATTTGGCTTTTAGACGGGGCAGGGCATGCCGGAGCGATTTCTGATAATATGGACCGTGTGGAAAAGGAAATAAGAAGGAAAAGCAATGAATTCATGAAGGATTTTGAAGACTTTTACTTAAAAGCAGTAGAAATGACTGGATTCCTTCGTACGAACCTTTCGACATTTCCAGCGCTTAAGAAATTCAAAGATGATGTTCAGTTAACGATGAAGCTATTTATGGGCTTTCTCTCAGAAATTGAAGGGCTGAGTCTTAGTAAGGAAGCATTGGGTTCTTTTGCACCGTTAATGGCCGACCACATGATGCGGGAGGAACGCTATTATTTAATCAAACTATCCCAATCAGCTGAATTTCTCGAATAAAAAGTGGAAATAAAAATGCGGTCTGATGGATATGGACCGCATTCTCGTGTTTATCCTAATTGCTTAATAAATTCTCTCATGAATCCAGCTAAATCAGGCCATGCATGTCCTGAAACTAAGTTCCCTTCTACATGTAGATGTTCTTCAATATATGTAGCCCCTGTTGCTTCAACATCTGGCTTGCATGCGATATATGCGGTCAATTCTCTGCCCTTTAAATACTGGCTGACCGTAGTCAAAATGAGGCTCGCATGACAAATGGCAGCAACCGGTTTATTTGTCTCAAAGAAGTGAGCAACAATCTTTGGAACATGCTCGTTTAGGCGAATATATTCTGGTGCTCTTCCCCCAGGGATAATCAAACCATCATACTCTTCAGGATTCACTTCTTCAAATGCAAGGTTGGATTCAATCAAGTAACCCTTACTTTCCGTATACGTGTCCCAGCCAATAAAATCGTGAACAACCGTTTGCAGCTGCTTCTTTGATGGAGCAGCAATCTGAACATCGTATCCTTCCTCGAGGCAGCGGAAATACGGATAATAAATTTCCAATGCTTCAACCGCATCGCCAGCTAAAATGAGTACTTTTTTTGACATACTATCTCCTCCTCCTGCGAACTTTGAGACTCCAAGCCTCCTCTTTATATATTCGCAACAGGGTGGGTGAATTCCTACCTTGTTCACAAAAAGTTCTTTCTTTAGCTGGCTTTTTTATCCGGTTTAATAGCAATTAACGTGAGCAAAACCGAAAATACTCCAACCGCGCTTAAAATGTAAAAAAGACTTCCCGCCATGTATTTTAATAATACTGCGATAGCTGGAGGCCCAGCAGCGACCCCAATAAATCTCATCGAGTGATAGATCGAAGTAATCGTTCCCCGCTGGTCTTTGTTAATCCCGTCGGTAATGAGCGTATCGAGACAAGGAAGGCTGGCTCCAATTCCAATGCCAGCTAGCAGAAACATGGATAGCATAAACCATAGACCTTTTGAAAAGCTTAAGGAAGCGATTGAAAGAGCCATGATTAAAAGACCGGTGAACGTAATCCACTTCATAAGGATCTTATTTTCTTTAATGACCTTCCCTGTGATAAGCGAGGTCAGGCATAGAGCACCTAAAGGAATGGCCAGATACAACCCTTTTTTGATATTGAAAATATCATAATTTCTTTCAAGAATTTCTGATAAATAAAAAAGAACCCCAAATAAGACAAACATCAAAATAATCCCAATAGCAAAGATGGCCGACAACCATCTTCCATTGTTTTTGAAGCTCTTTTTGACTTGTTGAATAAATTGTTTAAAGGGCATTGGTTCGTACTCTGTATTTGGCCTTCTAACTAAGAAAGCCATGAGCAGAACCGATACAAAGCAAAAAATCGGAAAGGCCAGGAACGGGACATACCAGATAAATGATGCTAGAAATGCCCCTAGAATGGGACTAATTACTTTTCCCAACGTATTTGATGTTTCGATAATACCAAGAGAGGTACTAACCTCTTCTTCGCTCTTAAACATGTCGCCAACGAGCGGCATCACGATTGGTGCAGCACCGGCTGCTCCAATTCCTTGCAGGGCGCGCCCAGCAAGAATGATGAGGTAAGGATCGCTTATTTTCCAGGCTGCCCACCCAGACAAAAGACCCCCTAGCCCAGCTATGATAAGACTAGGGATAATGACTTTTTTTCGCCCGATATGGTCGGACAGAAAGCCGGCAATCGGGATAAGAATGATCGCCACGATCGAGTAAACGGTGATGATCATGCTCGATTGAAAGGAGGAGATCCCTAATTTTTTCTCCATGACAGGAAGAACAGGGATCAGCATCGAATTCCCTAATGTCATGACGAGAGGGATGGACGATATCGCAAGAAGTGCCCATTTGTTCAGATGCTTTTTATTCGATTGGTTCTTACTCTTGCTTATTTCCCTATTGCTAGTAAAAGAATTCTCGATAAAATCCATCAAAGCCCCGCCTTTTGATATAATGGTTCATACAACATTAATATTTGCTGAAAACCTGAAATCTAATTGAAAAAAGGTTAACTATTTATGGAATTGAATCGACCGATTAAAAGGCGAAATCTAGGAAAACATATATTTAACTAATTTTTTAAAAATTTCTGTTGACTTTATTGAAATTTCTGTATATGATAATTGACAATATATGCTAGGTGTTGAAGAAGAGGAGTAACTTAGGACAGAAACTGTAGAGAGCTGATGGTTGGTGCAAATCAGTGTGGAGTCTTAAGTGAATGGGCTTCTGAGCCCCAAACCGAACGGAGCTTTATCTTAGTAGGCTTTGGCGAATGCGTCTCATCGTTACAAGAGACAGGTATTCATGCTTTGGATACTGTAAAGTGAGCTAGAATTAGCTAATAAAGGTGGCACCACGGGTTTCTCGTCCTTTTTCTTGGATGAGAAGCCCTTTTTGTGTTTGTGTAGAGTGATTTTGCCTTATACGTGTACGTGAACGGGTTTTATTCGGAACTCAACACAAAATATTACAGAGTCTAAAAATAAATAATGTAAATCGTCGAATAAGAAGAGTACATGGAAACGTGTTCGTTAAAGAGAGCCGGGGTAGGTGAGAGCCGGTACGAATACTTCCATCGAATGGCCTTATGAGAGACAGTCTGAAATGAAAGTAGGACCGTACGGAATTCCACCGTTAAAAGGATAGGGTTTACAATTAGGTGTGAATCCGAAAAGCGGGAGCACTTTGCTCCAATCGAGGTGGCACCACGGTATGAAATATCGTCCTCTATAAGCACAGTCATGTGTTTATAGGGGATTTTTTATTTTCAAGGAATAGGGAGATACAGCAAAGTTCAAAAAGAAAGGAGTCTTTTTATATGACGAATGTGCTGGCAGGAAGCATTTTAATCGAGACGCTTCAGGGTGATACGATAACTCCAATTTCCATCTACCAAAGGCTCTCCGGTCGAAAGAAATTTCTTCTAGAAAGTTCGCTCAAGCATGAGGATTCAGGAAGGTATTCGTTTATTGGAGCAAATCCAGCAATAGAACTGAAGGGAAATAAGGATCAAACGATTGTCTCTAGAAACGGAGAGGAGGAATTTATCCAAGAGAGGCCACTTGAGGTGTTGAAAAGGCTCATGCCAAGAATAAAAGAAAATGTGGCCAACTCTATTCCCTTTATAGGAGGTGCCGTCGGTTTTGTTGGCTATGATGTGATTCGTCATTATGAAGAAGTTGGTCATACCCCTTTCGACGAGTTTGAGTTGCCCGATGTCCATTTTATGCTGTTTGAAGAGCTAGTTGTGTTTGACCATTTGGAGCAGAAGGTTTATCTCGTGGGAGTGCCGCTTCAAGAAAGCACAAGTGAGACAGAGCTTGCGGGGCGTCTGCAGCAGAGAAAGGAAGAAATTTTGAATGGAGCGGATCAAGAGCAATCTCCTGTAAAGCTCTCGTCTTTTGAAGCTTCGATGACAAAGGAACAGTTTATCGAAAAAGTGAGAAAGGCGAAGGCCTATATCATGGAGGGAGAAATTTTTCAGGTTGTGTTATCCCAGAGGATGAAGGCGCAAATGGAGGGTGCCCCCTTTTCCTTTTATCGAAAGCTACGCATTCAGAACCCTTCCCCATATATGTATTACCTTGATTTTGAGGATTATCTTGTCGCAGGGGCATCTCCTGAAAGCCTGATTAAGGTTTCCAATGGCAAGGTGGTGACCAATCCAATCGCAGGTACGAGACCTCGAGGGAAGACATTGGAGGAGGATGTGGAGCTTGCTGAGGAACTGATTGAGGATGAAAAGGAACTGGCAGAGCATCGTATGCTCGTCGATCTTGGGAGAAATGATATTGGTCGTGTTTGTAAATATGGTTCTGTCCAGATTGAAAAAAATATGGCCATTGAAAAATACAAGCATGTTATGCATCTAGTATCTGAGGTGAGCGGGACACTGGCAGCCTCATACAGCTCACTTGATGCGTTAATCGCCTGTCTGCCAGCTGGAACAGTGTCAGGTGCACCGAAAATAAGAGCGATGGAAATCATCAATGAGCTAGAAGAGGTGAAAAGAGGTGTCTATTCCGGTGCGGTTGGGTACTTATCGGTGAATGGCGATATGGACTTTGCCTTAGCGATTCGCACGATGATCAAAAAAGGGCAAGAGGTCTACATTCAAGCAGGGGCAGGAATCGTCTACGATTCGGTACCCGAACTGGAGTACGAAGAAACGATTCACAAGCTGAGAGCTTTTTTGGAGGAGAAAAAATGATTTTACTCATCGATAATTATGATTCCTTTACGTTCAATCTGTATCAGTATTTTGGCGAGCTCGGTGAAGAGGTCATTGTAAAACGAAATGACCAGATTTCCATCGAGAAAATTGAGAGCTTGAATCCGGAAGTCATCTGTTTATCTCCTGGTCCAGGAAGGCCTGAGAAGGCAGGACTTTGCATTGACATCATTCAATCCTTTTACAAAAAATATCCGATTCTTGGCATCTGCTTAGGGCATCAAGCAATTGGCTATGCCTTTGGGGCGCAGATTGTGAAGGCAGATATGATCATGCATGGAAAAGTATCGCAAATGCTCCATCGTGGCACCGATTGCTTTCACGATTTACCCAATCCATTAGACGTGATGCGATATCATTCACTCATCATTAAAAAGGATACACTTTCAGATGATTTCATCATCCTTGGGGAGTCAAGCGATGATCAGGCGATCATGGCGATGAGGCATAAGAAGTTTCCGCTCTTTGGGCTCCAATTTCACCCTGAGTCGATCGGAACAAAGCATGGAAAGGACATTCTAAAAAAATTCCTAGAGGAGATTAGAAAGGAGAAGGAAAATGAGAGCTTATCTACAACGCCTATCTGAACGGGAGTCATTATCCCAAAGGGAAATGAAAGAGGTAATGGAACAGATTTTGACAGACGAAATTACAGATAGCGAAATTGCCGCTTTTATGGTGGGGTTGAAGACGAAGGGAGAAACCGTCGAGGAAATCGTCGGAATTGTCGAGGCGCTGCGGGAAAAAGCAATGCCCTTTGAAACGATCCTACCCAATGTCATCGATAATTGCGGGACAGGTGGTGACGGCTCCAAAAGCTTTAACATTAGCACAACCTCAGCCTTTGTCATGGCAGGTGTAGGGATCCCGGTTGCCAAGCACGGAAACCGCAGTATCACAAGTAAAACGGGAAGTGCTGATGTATTGGAATATTTGGGAATTAACTGGGATCTCAAACCGGAAGAATCGATGGAGTTACTTGAAAGTATCGGAATTACATTTTTATTTGCTCCATATGTTCATCCGAAAATCAAACGGATTATGAAGGTAAGAAGAGATCTTCGAATTCCAACTGTCTTTAATTTGATTGGACCGTTAACAAATCCCGTAAAGCTTGATTCTCAGCTGCTCGGAATATACAGAAGGGACTTAATCGAAATGTTTGCAGAGGTCTTGAAAATTTTAGGTAGGCAAAAAGCAGTCGTATTAAATGGAGCAGGCTTTATGGATGAGGCGTCCCTAGCGGGTGAAAATCATTTAGCGGTCCTTGAGAACGGTGTGATTTATAAGCATATCCTCGATCCGGAAGAACTGGGCTTTCCGATCTATGAAAATGATGCGATCCGGGGTGGAAATGCAAAAGAGAACGCAGAAATTCTTCTGCATGTGTTGAAAGGAAAAAAGGGGGCTTACCGTGACACGGTGCTTTTAAATGCAGGGATTGGAATATTTGCCAATGATGCCGCAGCCTCTATAGATGAAGGGGTCAAAAAGGCGAGGGAGAGTATCGATTCAGGTGCAGCACTTCAGAAGCTGGAGCAGCTAGTAGAAAAAAGTCAAAGCTTCAAAGCGGAGGTGATTTAAGTGGAGACAATTTTAGACCGAATCCTCGAGGCAAAAAGAAAGGAAGTGTTGATGTTAAATGAGAAGTCGTATCCTCCATTGAGTACGACGCTTAAGCACAGGTCCTTTTTAGCCCAGCTAGAGAAGGCAACTGAAATGTCGATCATCGCGGAGTTCAAAAGAGCTTCCCCTTCGAAAGGAAATTTGAATCTAGATGCCAATCCTAGGATTCAAGCAAAAACCTATATGGAGGCTGGCGCAGATGCTGTTTCCGTACTGACTGACCAAGCTTTTTTTAAAGGGTCACTAGGGGATTTGGAAGCGGTCCGCTTGGCTATTGATAAGCCAGTACTGTGCAAGGATTTCATCATTGATCCGATTCAGATTGATGTAGCCAAGGGAGCTGGTGCGGATATCATTCTTTTAATTGCCGCGGCATTAGCTGATGATAAGCTTTATGAACTGTATGAATATGCGCAAGAAAACGGGTTAGAGGTACTGATGGAGGTTCATGACGAGAGGGAAGCAGAACGAGTCCTCAAAACGGATAATCGACTCATTGGGATCAATAACCGCAACCTCAAAACCTTTGAGGTAGATCTAGCGGTGACAGAAAGTGTTGCTCCGATGATCAAAAGAGAAGGTAGATTCCTAATTAGTGAGAGCGGGATTAAGACGATAGAGGATGTGGAACGGGTTCAAAGGGCAGGAGCAAATGGCATTTTAGTTGGTGAGACCTTCATGACACACAGTCATCCAGCACAAGTGATCAAGGCGATGAAGCTTCCGTTAAAAACAGAGGTGGCAAAGAAATGAAGGTGAAAATTTGCGGGATTACAGATGTGGAAACCGCTTTAGCGGCTGCTGAGTATGGTGCTGATGCTATTGGGTTTGTCTTTGCTGAAAGCAAAAGAAAAATCTCAATCGATCAAGCAAAAGAGATAATTCAACAGCTGCCAGAGACCATTTTAAAGGTAGGCGTTTTTGTAAACGAAAAAAAAGAGATCATTCATGAAACGGTAGAAAAAGCAGGTTTAACAGCTGTACAGCTACATGGCGATGAGTCACCGGAATTTTGTAATGGTTTCCCAGTCCCTGTTATTAAGGCATTGAGCATTGCGATTGCTACCGATCTCAACCAAATCCATGACTATCCATGTGATTTTCTCCTCCTTGATAGTCCAAGAGGAACCTATTATGGAGGAAACGGTGAAACCTTTGATTGGGGAATATTGAGGGACTTTGACTTCGGAAGCAAGCAGATTATTCTTGCTGGTGGTCTTCATTCCGGGAATGTAGTGGCAGCAATTGGAGAGGTAAGACCCGCAATGGTGGATGTAAGCAGTGGAGTGGAGACAAATGGAAAAAAGGACATCAAAAAAATCCAAGAATTTATCGATAGAGCGAAGAACGGGGTGGAAGTAAGATGAGCATATATTGTTTACCGAATGAAAAAGGCCACTTTGGCCAATACGGGGGAAGATTTATCCCCGAAACACTTATGGAAGCGGTCAAGGAGCTGGAGGCCGCTTATCAAGAAGCCGTACAAGATGAAGGCTTTCACTTGGAGCTAAGCTCCCTGTTAAAGGATTATGTTGGTCGAGAAACACCGCTTTACTTTGCAGAAAATCTGACGAAATCTGCTGGCGGTGCAAGGATTTATTTAAAGCGAGAGGATTTGAATCATACAGGAGCTCATAAAATCAATAACACCATCGGGCAGGCCCTTCTTGCTGTGCGGATGGGAAAGAAAAAGATTGTTGCTGAAACCGGAGCCGGTCAGCACGGTGTAGCAACAGCTACCGTATGCGCCCTCTTAAATCTGGAGTGCATCATCTTTATGGGGAAGGAGGATATTAAGCGGCAGGAGCTCAATGTTTTCCGAATGGAATTATTAGGGGCTAAGGTTGTGCCGGTTACCTCCGGTAGTCGAACCCTCAAAGATGCTTGTAATGAAGCGCTCAGGTACTGGGTTTCCCATGTGAATGATACCCATTATATATTAGGCTCGGTCATGGGACCCCATCCTTTTCCAATGATCGTCCGTGATTTTCAGAGTGTCATTGGTAAGGAAACAAAACAGCAATATTTTGAAAAGGAAGGGTGCCTCCCTGATGCTTTAGTGGCTTGTATCGGTGGTGGCAGCAATTCCATGGGAATGTTCTATCCATTTATTGAGCATCAAGAGGTCAAGATGTTTGGAGTGGAGGCCGCTGGACTTGGTCTAGACACAGATAAACATGCTGCATCATTAACGAAAGGGAAACCAGGGGTATTACATGGAGCACTTATGTACCTTCTTCAGGACGATGCAGGACAAATTCAAGAGGCGCATTCCATTTCTGCAGGGCTAGATTATCCCGGAGTAGGACCTGAGCATAGTTATTTAAAGGACATCGGACGTGTCCAATATGAATCGATTACAGACGATGAAGCATTAGAAGCACTACAGCTTCTATGCAGGCTTGAAGGCATCATTCCTGCCTTAGAAAGTTCTCATGCGGTGGCCTTTGCGATAAAGCTTGCTAGGACGATGGGGGAGGAACAAGGGATCGTTGTCTGCCTATCAGGTCGCGGTGATAAGGATGTTCAAGCGGTGAAGGCAAGACTAGGGAGGGAACTTTAATGAACCGATTGGAAAAAGCGTTTAAGCGTACAATGGATAGAAATGAAAAGGCTTTTGTCCCTTATATTATGGCTGGGGATGGCGGACTAAATCAATTGAAAGAGCAAATCATTTTTCTAGAAGCCTGTGGTGCAACAGCGATTGAGATTGGGATTCCTTTTTCCGACCCTGTGGCAGATGGACCGACGATTCAAGCCGCTGGATTAAGGGCATTAGCCGAAGGGACGACGCTTCGAAGCGTACTATCCACGATTCAGGAATTACGGCCAATCGTGTCTCTTCCTTTAATCATCATGACGTATATGAATCCGATTTATGCTTTTGGAATTCCTGCTTTTGTTCAGGCTGCAGGTCGGGCAGGAGTGGACGGTCTGATTATTCCGGACCTGCCTATCGAGGAGGAGGAAATCATTATCCCTTATTTAGATGTAGAAGAAGTGGAGCTCATTCGTTTGGTCACCTTAACGAGCTCGAGAGAACGAATGAAGGAGATTGCGCAAAGAGGTCGGGGCTTTTTATATGCGGTTACTGTTACGGGTACAACAGGAATAAGAGCAGAGTTTCATGAACAAGTAGGAGAGTACTTGAAAACCCTTCATCATTTGAGTCCCATTCCTGTGCTTGCAGGCTTTGGAATCTCAAGTCCAGAGCAGGTAAAGGAAATGGGTCAGTATTGTGATGGGGTGGTTGTGGGTAGTAAAATAATCGAGCTGTTTCGCGAGAATAAGAGGGATGAAATAGAAAAGCTAATCAAGGCTGCAAAGATCATTAGCATATAATTTGTGCAAAACAGATGGAATCCATCTGTTTTTTTGTGTAAGACACTCCAGTTCATTCTACCAGTAAAGTAAACTATACCAAATAAGTTATTAATGTAATATCCTTTTGAAGTATAAAAGAAATTTAAGAACTAGTCGGTGAAAATCGGCTAGTTCTTTTTTTTGGCATGGAAATTGCATATAAGTAAGTTAATTAATCGTGAAATGGAGGATCATTAATGTCTTATGAAAACGTTTTAGTTTATAAAGATGGAGGAATTGGGGTTATCAAATTTAATAGACCCGATGTGAGAAATGCTCTTGATAAGCAAACCCTCCTTGAAATTGAGCAAATTCTGGGCGAATGGGAAGAACATGAAGGAATAAAAGCCATCGTTTTTATCGGTGAGGGGGGTAAATCCTTTGCAGCAGGTGCAGATATTAATCAATTAAAAGTAAGAAACGCAAAGGATGCACTTAATCCTGGTCTATCAGGCTTATGCCAAAAGATTGAGAACTGCAGTAAGGTTACAATCGCAGCCATTAATGGGTACGCACTGGGTGGAGGTTGTGAGTTAGCTCTTTCCTGCGATATTCGCATTGCATCCGAACAAGCAAAAATAGGATTACCAGAACTAAATCTGTCTATTATTCCAGGTGGTGGGGGAACTCAGCGTCTTGCGAGAATAGTTGGAAAAGGTAGAGCACTGGATATGATTTTGACAGGGGAAATTGTTTCAGCCCAAAAGGCAGAACAAATAGGTCTTGTTTCTATTGTCGTTCCAAAGGAGGATTTATGGAAAACAGTTTTAGACTATGTGAATCAGATTCTAAAAAAAGGACCATTAGCTATTAAACTAGCAAAAATGGTTGTGAATCAAGGCTTTGACTCAGATATGAAAACGGCTTTGCTACTCGAGAAATTTGCCCAGTCTATTCTGTTTGGTACTGAAGATAAACAAGAGGGAATAGAAGCTTTTTTGGAAAAAAGAGAGCCCATCTTTAAAGGAATGTAGTAATCCTCCCTGTAAGAAAAATAAACAGGAACGTTCAATTTATAAACAGGTAAAAATAGGAATTTATTAAATACTTACGTTTATTGCAGATATGCTAACCAAAAGAAAATGGCACACTTTCTGCAAACTAGATAAATATAGAAATATAAGAAAATAAAAAAAGATATTTTTTCTAAACGAGAGGAGAATTTTTTCATGGATTTTAATCTGACGAATGAACAATCAGAGCTACAAAAATGGGCAAGGAGCTTCGCAAAAGAAAAATTTTCAGAAAAAGCTTATACATGGGTAAGAAATCAAGAGGTTCCCTGGGAGAATGCAAAAATTCTTGCAGAGCATGGGCTTATGGGAATGACTTTGTCCGAGGAAGATGGCGGCCAGGGTATGTCTTTAATGGATGCGATTATCGTGATGGAAGAAGTAGCAAAGGTTTGTCCAAGTACAGCTGACATGCTTCAGGTGGGTAATTTCGGGGCAATTAGACAATTAGCGGCTTTCGGAAGTAGAGAATTAAAAGATCGTATCATGCCATCTATACTTTCTGGTGAAAAATTAATTTCTGTGGCCATGTCCGAGCCAAACGCCGGTTCAGCGGTAACGGACTTAAATACAAAAGCCCGTATTGAAGGAGATAAAGTCATTATAAATGGTTCAAAGGTTTTTAATACACATGGACCGCATAATTCCTACTATGTTGTATGGGTGAGATTTGGAGACAGTGTTAAGACATCAGGCTCTATTTTAGTAGAAAGAGATGCCCCAGGATTTACAGTAGGAAAAACAGAGACCCATATGTCAGGTGAGGAGCACTGCGCCTTATATTTCGAGGATTGTGAAGTACCACTTGGAAATATTCTTGTTCCAGAAGATGGTTTTAGAAAAATGTTTACGATGTTTAATATTGAGCGTATGGGTAATACCTCTCGATCATTGGCGCTAGCTCAAGCTGCCTTTGATTTAGCAGTTGAACATGCGAAGGAACGACAACAGTTTGGAAGACCTCTAGCAGAATTCCAGGGAATCCAATGGAAGCTAGCAGAAATGAAAATGAAACTGGATGCAGGAAGATTACTTCTTTATCGGGCAGCTACAAACGCAGATAAAGGTGCTCCTAACCCAACAGAGGCATCTATTGCAAAAGCGTACATCAATACGACAGCTTTTGAAGTTGCCCATGAAGCCGTTCAAATCTTTGGTGGATATGGATATTCAACTGACTACCCATTAGAGTATATTTTCAGAAGAGTAAGGGGATGGATGATTGCTGGTGGAACACCAGAAATGCTAAAAAATAAAATAGCTGAAGATGTATTAGGCATGAAATTTAGTCAGAGAAAGAAATAAACAGGAGGGGAATGATTTGCGTGAGAGTAAAATAGCAGTTGAAAAAAATGACTCAAAAAAAGTCGAACCTGGTACATTTTTAATGGAATACGAAGGGGCTAAGATACTTGGTTCACTAGGTCTTCCAATTGCAAAATCAGCCTTGGCGACAACAAAAGATGAAGCGGTAAAAAAGGCTGAGGAAATCGGATATCCTCTTGTGCTAAAAGGCATGTCGAGAGATATCATTCACAAAACAGAAGCTGGCATTGTTAAATTAAATATAAGGAATGAAAAGGAATTATTGGAGAAATTTGAAGAAATCATAGCAAATGCTTCCAGTTATAAGCGTGATGCTGTCATGGCAGGAGTTCTCATTCAAGAAATGGCTCCAAAAGGGATTGAGTTGATATTCGGAATTAAGAAAGATCCGACTTTTGGTCATCAGCTTGTTATTGGATATGGAGGAACACTTGTTGAAATCATGAAGGATTTCTCGATGAGAATGATGCCCGTAAGCCTAAATGATATTGAGGAAATGATAAAAGAATTAAAGGCATTCCCAATTCTCGAAGGATATCGAGGACAAAGTGGGATCAATAAATCAATGCTTTATTCTATCTGTCTCTCCCTTAATGATTTAGTTGAAGCAAGGCCAGAAATTGAAGAATTAGATCTAAATCCAGTGATTTTTGCCAATAACGAAGCCATTATTTGTGATGTGAGAATTTCAATTGGGGAACATCTTGGTGTTGAAAGCTCACCAAGAGATTTATCCAATTTAAAATATATGATTAATCCCCAGTCCATTGCCGTTGTTGGGGCATCAACAAACGAAAAGAAAAATGGTGGAAGACTGTTTCGTTATATTGTAGAGAATGGTTATAATGGGAAACTTTATCCAATAAATCCTGGTGCAGACAATATAAAAGGCTTTAAAGCCTATCCGAGCTTAACTGAAGTTCCAGAAGAGGTTGAATTAGCTTGTATTATTGTCGGTGCAAATCATGTACCGAAGGTGATGGAAGAATGTGTTCAAAAAGGAGTAAAGGCCGCCATTATTTATTCCTCCGGATTTAGTGAAATTGGCGAAGAGGGAAGGAAATTACAAAATCAAATTATAGAAATAGCGAAAAGAGGAAATATCCGCGTTCTCGGTCCAAATTCAATTGGAATAGCGAGCCCAGGTAAGAATATCTATACCGCGTTTGGTGCTGCGTTAGAATCAAAGGTTAAAGTCCCAGGGAATATTGGTTTTATTTCACAAAGTGGCGCAATGGGAAGTGCTTTATTAAGTAGAGCATGGGATCAAGGAGCAGGATTTAGCAGATGGGTGAGCGTTGCAAATGAAGCTGATCTATCTACTTCTGATTTTATTGAACTCTTAGCCACTGATGAGGAGACAAAGGTTATCTCCATTTTTATGGAAGGAATTAAGGATGTTCGCTCCTTTCAAAAAGCTGCTAAGAAGGCAATTGAAAATCAAAAGCCGTTGCTAGTTTTTAAAACAGGTAGATCCAGTATTGGTCAAAAAGCAGTACAATCCCATACAGGCTCTATTGCAGGCGATGACGCAGTATATTCTGTTGCCCTTAAGAAATACGGCGCCCTAAGAATTGAACAGCTCGATGAAATGATCGATGTTTCAAGAGCCTTTAATGTTCAAAAACTACCGAATGGAAGAAGAATAGGAGTTTTAACGGCATCTGGTGGAGCATGTAGTGTTATTGCAGATCTTTGTTCTGAAAAAGGATTAGAGGTCCCGGAATTAACGGAGGCTTCTGACAAAATTCAAGAGTATATTCCTCCTTTTGGCTCTGCAGTTAATCCGATTGATGTGACAGCTGAGGTCATCGCTAAGCCCGAAATGTTCAAAAAAGTATTAGAGATTCTTGTACAGGATCAAAACTTAGATGGCATCATTGTAATGCTGACAACAAATGCGGATCCAGGTGCTGTGGTTATTGCACAAGCGATAGTAGATGTATTCCGCCAACATGATAAGCCGATTGTAGTAGGTCGACTCGGAGCTGATTCTATTGCTCCACAGGCCATGGCGCTATATCAGAAGGAGAATTTTCCTGTCTACTCATCACCAGAAAGAGTTGTTAGTGTTATGAATTATCTCGTAAAGTACAGTGAATTGCTAAAAAAACAACAATAGTTCTTTTATTGGAATGGGGAAGTGAAAATGAAGAGAATTGCAGTAATTGGTGGAGGAATTATGGGTAGAGGAATTGCTTATTCAGCTGCAGTCGCAGGCTTCAAAGTTCATCTTCAAGATCTTTTTCCTGAAGCCATTGATATAGCAAAATCATCTATTCAGAAGGAAATGAAAAAATCTGCTGATAGAGGTTTCTTAAATCCTGGGGAAGATGAGGCAAGCTTTAATCGAATCACATTTACTACTAGCTTAGAGGAAGCTGCGGCTGAGACTGATCTCGTAATAGAGGCCGTTCTGGAAAAAATGGAAATAAAAGTTGATGTCTTTCAAAAGTTGGATAAAATCTGTCCTTACCATACCGTATTAGCAACAAATACCTCTACAATGAGTCCGACTGAAATCGGGGCACAGACAGGTCGTCCAGAAAAATGTATTGCGATGCATTTCTTTAATCCTGTTCACAAGATGAAGTTAGTGGAAATTGTAAGAGGTCTAGATACTTCAGATGAAACATATGCCATTGCTAAACGAGCGGCTGAGAAAATGAAGAAAGAAGTTGTTGAAGTCAATGAATTTCCGGGATTTGTAACAAGTAGAATGAATTGTTTAATTGGAAATGAGGCCATGAATATGTTAATGGAGGGTGTCGCTTCAGCTGAAGATATCGATAAGGCGATGAAGCTAGGATTAAATCATCCGATGGGGCCACTCGAATTAGCCGATTTGGTAGGACTCGATACACGTTTACGGAATATGGAATATCTTTATGAAACATTAGGAGAGAAATATCGTCCCTGTCCGTTATTAATTAAATATGTGAAGGCAGGTAGACTAGGCAGAAAATCAGGTGCAGGTTTCTATAAATACGATACAAACTAGGAGTGATCTTGGTGGAGAGTGCAGTTATTGTTGATGCTGTCCGAACAGGGATTGGAAAACTTGGTGGCAGTTTAAAAAATATAGAAGTAGATCATTTAGCTTCAAAAGTCATCGACGAGATTATTGTGCGGACAGGGATTGAAAAGAGTATTGTTGACGAAGTTATTTTAGGGCAAGGAAAACAAAGTACAGATACTCCCAATTTAGCAAGATTAGCACTTCTTAGAGCAAATCTGCCTGTTGAAGTGCCAGCATATACGATTCATCGACAATGTGGTTCTGGATTGCAAGCGATTAATAATGCTGTACAACAAATCCAATGTGGACTATCGGATGTGGTGATTGCTGGAGGAGCAGAAAGTATGAGCACAGCTCCGTACTATTTACGTCATGCAAGATTTGGTTATGGAGCGGGAAATGGAGAAATATTGGATCCGAATACAGAGAGCCAACCGCGGTCACAGCCAATTGAGCAGTATGGCTCATTTACGATGGGGATGACAGCAGAAAACTTAGCTGAAAAATACCATATTTCTCGTGAAGAACAAGATGAATTTGCATTAAGAAGTCAGACATTAGCATTTCAAGCGATAGAAAGCGGCAGATTTAATGATGAGATTGTTGCTTATGAAGTGCGCAATCGAAAAGAGACGTTTCTTTTTGATACAGATGAACATCCTAGAAAAACAACATTAGAAAAGCTTTCGACTCTTAAGCCAGTTTTTAAGAAGAATGGAACGGTTACTGCGGGAAATAGTAGTGGTCGAAATGATGGGGCTTCAGCAGTATTATTAACCTCAGAAGAAGCTGCAAAGAAATATGATTTAAAACCGAAAGCTAAGGTGATTGCCCAAGCAGCAGCAGGAGTCTCTCCGGAAATCATGGGCATTGGGCCTGTTCCAGCCACAAGAAAAGCATTGCAGATGGCTGGTCTTACATTAGACGATATCGGGCTTATTGAATTAAATGAAGCTTTCTCTGCTCAATCGTTAGCTGTATTGAAGGAATGGAATACAGACATAGACAAAATCAATGTGAACGGTGGAGCGATTGCCTTAGGACACCCAATCGGGGCATCTGGTGCGATTCTTTTGACAAAGCTGCTTCATGAGATGGAGCGACGTGGTGAAAAATATGGTTTAGTGACCTTATGTATTGCCGGTGGACTAGGGATAGCAACTATTGTTGAAAACTTACAAGTTTAATAGGGCGGTGTGAAGAATGAATATTTTTGTGGTAATGAAGCGCACTTTTGATACGGAAGAAAAAATAGATATAAGGAATGGACAAATTATTGATGATGCCGTTGAGCATATCATTAATCCCTATGATGAATATGCAATTGAAGAAGCTCTTCAGCTACGTGATGAACACGGAGGAGAGGTTATAGTCGTTACTATTGGAGAAGAAGAGGCTGAAAAAGAGCTACGCACTGCTCTTGCTATGGGTGTAGATAAAGCTGTTCTTATTGATAGTGAGGATATTGAGGACGGTGATCAGTTTACCACAGCAACGATCTTAGCTGCCTATTTAAAAGATAAGGGGGCTGACATTATTTTAGCAGGAAATGTTGCTGTTGATGGTGGAACTGGACAGGTTGGCCCACGACTTGCTGAAGAGCTTGGAATTTCAGCTGTAACAACTATCACAAAACTTATCGTTGATGGTGATAAAGCAACGGTCGAAAGGGATGTAGAGGGAGATGTTGAAATTGTAGAGGTATCCCTACCATTATTAGTTACTTGTCAACAAGGATTAAATGAGCCTCGTTATCCTTCATTGCCAGGAATTATGAAAGCAAAGAAGAAGCCCCTTGAAAAATTAGATCTTGATGATCTAGATGTAGACGAAAATGGCATTGAAGGAAAAACGAATAAGGTTGAAATCTTTTTACCACCAGTCAAGAAATCTGGAAAGGTTTTAGAAGGGGAAATGGGAGAACAAGTTCAAGAATTGATTTCTTTACTCAAAACAGAAGCAAAAGTCATTTAGATAGGAGGCTATGAGTTTGACGAAAAAAGTAATCGTTTTAGGTGAAATACGACAAGGTGAATTAAGGAATGTTTCCTTTGAAGCCATTGCGGCAGCAAAGAAAATGGCTGATGGTGGAGAAGTAGTTGGTTTGCTATTAGGCGATAACGTTACGAACTTCGCTAATGAGATGATTTGCTATGGTGCTGACCGAGCGGTAACAGTAGAACACCCGAATTTGCAAGCCTATACTCCTGATGCTTATTCCCAGGCAGTGATTCGAGTAATAGAAATAGAGAAGCCTGAAGGTCTAATTTTCGGACATACTGCGCTAGGGAAGGATTTATCACCCCGAATTGCTGCAAAGGTAAAGTCTGGACTTATTTCAGATGCTGTAGATTTAGAGAATAATAGTGGAGAGATTATTTTTACCAGACCTATTTATGCGGGAAAGGCATTTGAAAAAAGAACGATTCGAGGAGGTCTAATATTTGCTACTATTCGCCCCAATAATATAGCTCCTTTGGATAAAAAAGAATCACGGACAGGTGAAATTACGTCGATTGATGTTGATATTAAAGATTTACGCACAGTCATTAAAGAAGTCGTTCGTAAAACAACAGGTGGAATTGATTTGTCGGAAGCGAAAATTATTGTTTCAGGTGGCCGTGGAGTGAAAAGTAAAGAAGGTTTTGAGTTATTAGAGGAATTGGCCAATTTACTTGGTGGCGCTGTTGGGGCATCCCGAGGTGCATGTGATGCGGAGTATTGTGATTATTCTTTACAAATCGGTCAAACAGGAAAAGTTGTTACTCCTGACTTATACATAGCATGTGGCATATCAGGTGCAATTCAACATATCGCTGGTATGTCCAACTCAAAAGTCATTGTAGCCATCAATAAGGACCCAGAAGCCAACATTTTCAGTATTGCTGACTATGGAATTGTAGGCGACTTATTTGAGGTAGTTCCTCTTTTAATAGAAGAATTTAAGAGTGTAGCAGTTAGCTAAACGAATAAAAATGAATCCCTTTATTTTTGAATAAAGGGATTCGCCATATTTAGACGATCTTAAAGGGGTATGACAATGAATCTATTACAAGTAATGAACATGATTCTATTCCTATTAGTCACAGGTTATGCCATTTACTTATTTGCAACACTTGTAAAAACTAGGATTGAGTATATAAAGCTTGGAAAAAAGGCTGAATTTAATAAGACAGTTCGAGAACGATTCGATGCACTAATGGTTAATGTGTTTGGCCAAAAAAAACTCTTAAAGGATAAAAAAAGTGGTATCATTCATGTGATGTTTTTCTATGGATTTCTGCTTGTCCAATTTGGAGCCATTGATCTTATATGGAAAGGGCTTGCAATTGGTTCCCATCTTCCACTTGGTTTCGTTTACCCAAATTTCACATTTTTTCAAGAAATTATTATTCTTATGATACTTATTGCGGTAGTGTGGGGATTTTATCGCCGCTATATAGAGAAATTAGTTCGTTTAAAGAGAGGGTTTTTAGCAGGTCTTGTCTATCTCTTCATTGGTGGGCTCATGGTTTCAACATTATTGGCAAATGGCATGGGAATTATTTGGCAGGGCACCGAACCAACATGGGCTGAACCAGTAGCATCAGGGATTTCTATCGTCTTTGGCTGGTTACCGGCATCGGTGGCAGGCAGCTTGTTTTTTCTATTTTGGTGGGCGCATTTGTTGTTCCTCCTTGCATTTCTTATTTATATTCCACAAGGAAAGCATGCTCATTTAATTGCAGGAGTAGTCAATATTTATCTTGGACGTACCCACAAGATTGGACAGTTATCTACGATTGATTTTGAGGATGAATCACAAGAATCATTTGGTGTTGGAAAAATTGAGGACTTTAACCAAAAACAACTGGTAGATCTTTATGCGTGTGTGGAATGTGGGAGATGTACCAATATGTGTCCAGCTACTGGTACAGGGAAGATGTTGTCACCGAAAGATTTAATTCTAAAATTGCGCGATCACTTAACAGAAAAAGGAGCTGTTATAACCTCACGGCAACCATGGATGCCTGCATTTGCTTTTAATAGCACAAAAGGAAATCAACTGGCTATGCAAGGGTTAGGACAAAAAGAGGCAGCGGCAGCGATTAACTATGATGTTGGTCTAATCGGTGATGTCATTACAGAAGAAGAAATTTGGGCATGTACGACCTGTCGTAATTGCGAGGACCAATGCCCTGTCATGAATGAGCATGTTGACAAAATTATTGATCTTCGGCGCTATCTTGTTTTAACAGAAGGAAAAATGAATGGAGATGCCCAACGAGCGATCACAAATATCGAACGTCAAGGAAACCCATGGGGACTTAGTCGCAAAGAGCGCGAAAATTGGCGAGATGGACGCGATGATATTCATGTATCAACTGTAAAGGAAATGGAAAAGACTGGGCAAGAATTTGAGTACCTTTTCTTTGTAGGATCCATGGGCTCCTATGATAGCCGCAGTCAAAAAATTGCTCAATCCTTTGCGAAAGTCTTGAATTTGGCTGGGGTAACATTTGCGATCCTTGGCAACAAGGAGAAAAACTCAGGTGATACTCCTCGGCGAATTGGAAATGAGTTTCTATTTCAAGAGTTAGTAAACTCAAATATTGAAACCTTTAAAAAGCATGACATCAAGAAAATTGTCACGATTGACCCACATGCCTATAATACATTAAAAAATGAATATCCAGAATTTGGTCTGGATGCTGAAGTTTATCATCATACAGAAGTGTTAGCAAAATTGATAAGAGAAGGAAAAATCACTCCTACTAATGAAATAAATGAAATCATCACCTTTCATGATTCCTGCTATCTAGGGCGATACAACGAAATATATGACGCTCCTCGCGAAGTGTTAAAATCAATCCCTGGTGTCAATCTTGTTGAACCAAAGCGAAAAAGGGAAACAGGAATGTGCTGTGGCGCAGGGGGAGGACTTATGTGGATGGAAGAGGATACTGGAACACGCATTAATATTGCAAGAACCGAGCAGCTTCTAGAAAGTAGCCCTTCCATCATTAGTAGTGGCTGCCCATATTGTTTAACCATGCTCAGTGATGGGACAAAAGCTAAAGAAGTAGACGAATCAGTAAGCACTTTGGATATCGTGGAGATTTTGGAGAGAGCTATAATCCAATCATAGATCACTATTTGATCATAACTAATAGAGCTTTCTAAAATAAGTATTTTCAACAAGAGGTTGGTAAATGAGCATTTACCACCTTTTCTTTTTTGAGATAATATATGTTATAGTGGTAATATTATAAAAATTTGAAATGATATATATTTTATAGTAATATAGGAGAATTTTCCTAAAGTCTTAGGAGGTTGAAATTCGAGTGAAGCAAAATATGATTATGACTTCAGGCTATCCTGAAATGACTAAAAAAATTCAAAAAGTGGCTAATGAGCTTGGATTTCAGGTTACGGTTGTCGAAGGAATTTTAAAGGAAGCAGCATACGAAGTGAAAAATCTAGTTGAAAAAGGGAATTATGAAGTTGTGATTAGTAGAGCGGGAACCGCTCAAGCAATTAGAGAATTAATCGATTTACCTGTAGTTAATAGTGATTCTACTCATTTTGATTTGGTCCAAGCGTTTATCAGAGCAAAGAAAATAAGTAATAAAATATGCTTTATTACTTATCCAGAGGATGGATTTCTATTTGACTTTGATGAAGTATTCGAAACGATTGGATTTGAAGTGCAAATTTTACCATATAAAACACAGGATGAACTGGTTGCTCAAATTGAAAACGCAAAAATGCTAGGGATGGAAGTAGTGGTTGGCGGTGGCATAAGAGCTGCAGAAATTGTTAAGGCATATGGGATGAAGAGTATGTACATCACCATTAGTGAGCGAGCAATAAAACGAGTTTTAATCCTAGCAAGTAAAGTGGCGGAGGATCGAATCAAAATAAAAGAAAAAGCGGAAAAATTAAATTCGGTTATCCATACATCCGAGGAAGGAATTTTACTCCTTAATCAAGATGGGCAGATCGAGACAATTAACCCGGCAGCAGAGAGAATTTTTGGAGAGATAGTGGAGAGCATCTCTCAGAAGGGGCTCAAGGAAAATTTGAGTACAAAGCTTCTTAATCTATTAAAAAAGGAAGACTTATACACAGGTGGTAGTGGTAGTTTTACTTTCCAAGAGCTAATTGTTACTTATGAACCAGTAATAGTAGAGAAGGAAAGAGTCGGTACAGTTATTACATGTCGAGAGTTTAGTAAAATACAAAAACTTGAGAATAAGATCCGTCGTGAATTACATGCGAAAGGTCTGTTAGCACGATATAAATTTGATGATATCATCCATACAAGTGAAAAAATGAAGAATATTATTCAAGTAGCTGAAGAGTATTCGGGAACAGATTCAACCGTACTTATCATTGGAGAAAGCGGAACAGGGAAGGAATTAATTGCTCAGGGAATTCATAATGCAAGTAAGAGAAAGGCTGGACCATTTGTTGCGGTAAATTGTGCAGCTTTACCAGAGGCATTAATAGAGAGTGAATTATTTGGATATGCCGAAGGTGCATTTACAGGTGCAAACAAAGGTGGGCGGCAAGGATATTTTGAATTAGCACATGAAGGTACAATATTCCTTGATGAAATTGGTGAAATACCTACACATATTCAAACACGCCTACTCCGAGTGCTTCAGGAAAAAGAAGTAATGAGGGTTGGAGGAGACAGGGTGACCCCCGTAAATATTCGAATCATTGCTGCGACGAATCAGAAGCTCTGGGAATTAGTAAAAGAGGGGAAATTCCGATCCGACTTATACTTTCGTCTAAGTGTCCTTCATTTAAGAGTACCACCTTTGAGAAAGAGGAAGGAAGACATCCCTATACTTGTTGATCACTTATTACAGCAGATCAATTCTAAAAAATCATTCTCTATATTCTCTAAAGAGCTTCAAAATTTCTTTTTATCTTATGGTTGGCCAGGAAATATTCGGCAATTGGAAAACTTAGTAGAAAGATTACATTTGAGGGTTAAAAATGAAAAAGATGAAAAAGAATTTATAAAGGAATGTTTAAATGAGACAGAAGAAAATGTTGAGCTACTAAATGAAGACAATTCTATAAAGCTTTCATATGGAACGATGGAGGAAATAGAGAAACAGGTGATAGAGCATATGCTTGAGAGGCATGAGAATAATAGAACCTTGGTTGCAGAAATGCTAGGCATAAGTAGAACAACTCTTTGGAAAAAGTTAAATAGCTAATGTTTAAAAAATTGACAATAATATTTTGATTGATTAATTTTTGAACACTGAATTAAGGAAGGTGTAGGTTCGTTTTTAGGTAGAAAAAAGTTTTAAACTATGATCTAAATCAAACTTCTTTTAAAGTTCCTATTTTCTCGAAATTAAATAATAAATAGGTGTAACAGAAAAACAAAAATTAGAAGTTACGGCAAATGTTCTCGTAAGTTGGCATGATTTTTGCATAAATAAAAATATATAATTCTGAATTTTTGTGGTTATGGGAAATTTCTGTATTACGAGAAGAACTATTAAATAATGGCTGACAACATGAAACTAGGGGGGTAAATGGAATTTATCAAAATAATAAGAACCGACAGGTGAGAATTTGATAATTTAATAGATTTATAGAGTTTCAAATGAAAATATCAAATGGGAGATGTGCAATATGCCAAAAGCATTAGAGGGAGTACGAGTACTTGGGGCAACAAGAATGCTAGCTGGTCCATATGTAGAAATGCTTCTAGCAGATATGGGAGCAGAGGTCTTACATATTGAACTACCTGGACAAGGTGATGATTCGAGGTATTTTGCTCCGCTAATTAATGGTGAAGGCTCTTGTTTTATTGCATCGAATAGGAATAAAAAGAGCATTACCTTAGATCTGCGAACTGAAGAAGGTCAAGAGATCTTTCGTGAATTAGCCCAAAATTCAGATATTGTAGTAGAAAATAACCGTCCCGGAACGATGGACAAATGGAATATTGGCTATGAAAGTTTAAAAGAAATCAATCCAGGTATTATTATGACTTCGGTTTCAGGATTTGGTCAAACAGGCCCCTATCGGAATAGAGCTGGTTTAGATATAATCGCTCAAGCAATGGGTGGTTTAATGTTTATGACAGGTCAGGAAGATGGCCCCCCAACTCGAGTTGGAAATGCAATGGGTGATTTCTTAGTAGGATTATATGCTGTTTATGGAACGTTAACAGCTTTATATTATCGCGAAAAGACTGGGCAGGGACAACATGTCGATGCCGCTCTCCTAGATAGTGTAATTGCGGTTCTCGAAAATGTGATTCCAAATTATGTAGCGTTAGGGAAAGTGACATCAAGAATAGGAAGCCGTATCCCAGGCATTGCTCCATACAATATTTATAAGGCCAAGGATGGATATGTTGTCATTGGAGTATCATCAAATACGTTGTGGGAGCGGTTTACTAATGTGATAGGAAGAACCGAGCTACAAGAGGACCCACGATTTGCGACTCCATCTTTAAGGGTGAAAAATGTAGAAGAGCTTGATGTAATTACTCAAAATTGGGTTAGCCAAAAGACAGTGGAAGAAACAGTTTCAATTCTAAATGAAGCTGGAGTCATCTGTGGACCAGTATATTCTGTTGATCAAATGATTCAAGATCCGCATGTAATAGCAAGGGAAATGGCCGCCGATTTAGAACATCCAATTGCTGGAAAGTTAAAGGTATCCGGGGTTACTCCTAAATTATCGTTAACACCAGGAATTATTGAGACAGCTCCACCGACTCTGGGACAGCATAATGAAGAAGTTTATAAAGGATTATTGGGCATTTCTGAAGATAGATTGAAAACGCTTACTGAAAGAGGGGTAATTTAATGAGATTTGAATTTACAGAAGAACAATTGATGATGCAACAAATGGTTCGGAATTTTGCGGAAGAAGTTGTAAAACCACGTGCTTCCGATATTGATGTTACCGATGAGTTTCCTATGGATATTTTTAAGCAAGCAGGAAAATTAGGACTTCTCGCTATTAATTTTCCTGAGCGATATGGTGGAAGTGGAGCAGATACAACTTCGGCTGTTTTGGCAAGTATTGAAATTGCAAAGGCATCAGCGGCTGTGGCTAATATTTGTTCCTCGATCCGTCACCATTTGTTCTGTTTGTACCATTATGGAACAGAGGAACAGAAGGAGAAGTATATGCCAGCCATGGCAAAAGGAGAACTGATTGGGTCCTTTTCGCTATCAGAACCTGGTTCAGGTTCTGATGCTTCTAGTATTAAGACTTCAGCAAAAATAGATGGAGATGAATATGTCATCAATGGAAATAAAATATGGATCACAATGGGGAATGTTGCTGATTTTTCAATCGTTTTTGCTGTAACAGATCCAACTAAAAGATCGAAGGGAATTACAGCATTTATTGTGGATAAAGACACTCCTGGTTTTAGTGTTGGAAAAAGAGAACAAAAACTAGGACAAAAAGGAAATCCCGTATGTGAATTGATTTTTGAAAATGTTCGTATTCCAAAAAGCAATATGCTAGGGAAAGAAGGCGAAGGAATTAAAATTGCCCTACACTCACTGGATAGCGGGAGAATCGAAGTAGCTGCACTAGCTGTCGGACTAATGCAAGCAGCTCTTGAAGACAGTGTAAATTATGCGGAGAAGAGAACTCAATTTGGTCAGAAGATAAGTAATTTCCAGCTTATACAAGCAATGATATCTGAAATGGCGACGGATTTGGATGCAGCAAGCCTTCTTACATATCGTGCTGCATACTTAAAGGATAGAGGCGGAAAGTTTACAAAAGAAGCATCGATGGCCAAGTGGTTTGCCACTGAAGCAGTAATGAAACATACAACAAATGCTATCCAAATCCACGGCGGTTATGGTTATTGTAAGGACTACAATGTTGAGCGTTATTTCCGAGATGCAAAATTAACGCAAATATTCGAAGGCACTAATCAAATTCAACAAATTGTTATTGCACGGGAGGTGTTAAAACAGTGGTCGAAATGAAATTATCAGGACGAGTAGCATTGGTAACAGGAGCTGGCAAAAATATAGGAAAAGCAGTTGCTTGGAGACTTGCAAGAGAAGGAGCAAAATTAGTTATTGCAGATGTGAATATGAAGGATGCAGAGGATGTTGCAAGGGGAATTAGAGAAGCTGGGTTAGAAGCAATTCCTCAATATGTTAATGTGGCACTAAAAGAAGAAGTAGAAGAAATGGTGAATAAGAGTATTGAAGCTTTTGGAAAGATAGATATTCTGGTTAATGTGGCTGGAATTCTTGGACCATCTGCTCCTTTTAGAGAAATTACAGAAGAAGATTGGGATAGAGTTGTAGATATTAATTTGAAAGGAACCTTCCTATGCTGTCAATCCGTGATAGATGGAATGATTAGTAATGGATTCGGAAGAATTGTAAATATTTCTTCGGTTTCAGCCAAAGAGGGCAATCCTTTGCTAGCACCTTACGTTTCTTCAAAAGCTGGCGTCATTGCCTTAACAAAATCACTGGGAAAGGAAATTGCAAAAACTGGTGTAACCGTAAACTGTATCACACCAACTATGATTGAAGGAGAAATGGTTAATAACATGACTGAAGAGTATTTTAAATCTCTACTTGCAAAAATACCAATGGGGCGCATAGGAAAACCAGAAGAGGTTGCAGGATTGGTCAATTATTTAGTTTCTGAGGAAGCTGCATTTACAACAGGTCAGTGTTATGACCTAAGTGGTGGTCGATCAGTTTACTAAAAGACTTTAGTGACTTATATTTAAATACTTCAAGGAGTGGTAGATATATGAAAGCAGTAGTAAAGACACGACCAGAACCAGGCTTTGTTGAGGTAATGGATGTTCCTATTCCACAAATTAAGCCAGATGAAGTCCTGGTTAAAATACATGCATCAGGTGTTTGTGGTACAGATATTTTATTAGCAGATTGGCGATACACAGGAAGAAGACCTGTTAACCCCCCTATCATTCTTGGACATGAAGGTTCTGGTGAAATTGTAGAAGTAGGAGCAAATGTCAAACACCTCAAAGTTGGAGATCGTGTAGGTATGGAGGCTCTGATTGGATGTGGACATTGTCACTTTTGTAAAAAAGGATATATGAATCTTTGTCCCAATTGGAATCATCTAGGGATTGACTTTGATGGTACATTTGCTGAATATATTGCATTTCCTGCTGTAGGAATTCATGTGTTGCCAAATAGTATTACTTACGATGAAGCAGCGTTTTTAGAGCCTATTTCAATAGTGGCGCATGCACTAGAAAATAATCCTATAACAGTAGGAGATACAGTTGCCATTGTTGGCCCTGGTCCATTAGGATTATTTTCCATCCAGGCTGCAAGAGCTGCAGGTGCAGCAAGAATAATTGTTGTGGGTACATCATCTGATCAAAAGCGCCTCGAAATTGCTAAAGAACTAGGAGCCGATTATTGTTTAAGCAACGGAGATACAGATGCCTTCCAAACAGTTAAAGAATTGACCAACGGGATCGGGGCGGATGTAATATTAGAGGCAGGTGGAACAGGTCGATCCATCGAACAGGCGATTGCGATGGCAAGTGGATTAGGACAGGTGTTTCTAATGGGATTTGGAACAGAGTCTACTATTAATCCGCTTACTCAAATTGTCCGCCAAGATTTAACTGTAAAAGGTGTTGTTGGGAGTCGTCCAATACATTATGAAACAGTTAATAGGTGGCTAGAGAATAAGACCATCCGTTTAGATCATATGGTTACTCATACCTTTGGCTTTGATGAGGCCCACAAAGCCTTCGAACTATTGAAATGCAAGGAAGCGGGAAAGGTTCTTTTCAAGACAGATCTTTAAGAAGTTAAATAATAACATAAGTTGATAGGATTAATTAACCTATCAACTTTCTAGTCTCATATTTTGTGTTATCTCATTAGTATTTTTAAAAATATATAACCCGAAAATATCCATTAAATATTCTTTATGAAACGAAAAAAGCATTTAAGGTTGGGAGTGTAAGCAATGCTACCGGGAACTGTCCTAAATCTATCACGTAAAAAATTGTATTATGATCAAGGTTACTGGACTAGTGATACAGTTTTCGACTACTTTCAAAGAACTGTAGATAAGCATTCCAATCGTATTGCTGTAGTAGATAATAATGATAAATTTTCTTATAAGGAATTATACGAACAAGTAATAAAAGCATCATTCATTCTAAAAAAGTTAAAGGTAAGTAGTGGAGATTTTGTTTCGGTTCAGCTGCCAAATTGGGCTGAAAATATCATTTTATATTTAGCGTGCGCAAGAATAGGTGCAATATATAACCCCATTCCTATATCGGCTAGAGATGAAGATGTAAAATACATCTTAAATCTATGCGAATCAAAGCTGTTTGTAGTTCCTGAGCTGTTTCGGAATTTTAATTATGTTGAAATGGTACATAGGATAAAGCATGAAGTTAATGTGAAACAATTTCTTATTGTTGATAAAGATAGACACAAGAAAAACAATAATTATAATCATTCATTTGCATTGTTTCATATCCTAATTGAATCCAATATCTTCGATGAAAACGTTACGCTTGAACATATAAGTGCTGATAGTCCTCTTATAGTACTTTTTACATCGGGCACAGAGTCGAAACCAAAAGGGGTCATTCATTCACATAATACCGTACTGTTTGGGGAGCGATCTATGTGTCAAGTTCTATCTATTTCACAAAAGGATGCTGTATTTCTTCCATCCCCAATGTCTCATGCTTCTGGTTTCCTGCATGGAGTTAATATGCCACTGTTGGTAGGAGCGAAGATTGTCTTAATGGATCAATTTAATTCTAGCAAGGCGTTAAAACTACTTTCATCAGAAAAATGCACTTTTTCTATTGGGGCTACTCCTTTTCTTTATGATTTATTGAACGAGTTTCCCCTAGGTGACCCAAAGAATAATCTAATCCATCTCCGATTTTTTATATGTGGGGGAGCACCTATTCCTAGGCATCTTGTTAATCAAGCACACCAATTTGGATTTAAGGTTTTAGCAAGCTATGGATCTACCGAAAGCCCACCCCATACAATTAGTAGATTACAGGACAACTTGGAAATACTTGCTTCAACGGATGGTAAGCCACTACCTGGTATTGAAGTTAAAATCGTTGATGAGGATCGTAAAACGCTTCCAATTGGAGCCATTGGAGAAGAATCTTCAAGAGGGCCAAACGTCTTTCTAGGTTATTTTAAGCAACTTGAATGGACAAAAAAATATTTAGATGAAGAAGGCTGGTATTATAGTGGAGATTTATGCCAACTAAAACCCAACAACTATTTACAGGTTGTAGGTCGTAGAAAAGACATTATCATTAGGGGGGGCCAAAATATAAGCCCTTCAGAAATAGAGGGAATATTACATAAACACCCAAAAGTATATAATATATCAATTGCTCCTATACCAGATCCACGATTGGGAGAGAAATGCTGTGCATTTGTTGTTCCTAGAAAGGGTCAAGACTTTTCGTTCGATGAAATGATCCACTATTTAAACAGAGAAGGCATTGCAAAATATAAATATCCTGAGAAACTAATTCTGTTAGATAGCTTGCCCACAACTTCCTCTGGAAAGGTGCAAAAATTCAAGTTGCGTGAAATGCTCCAAGAACTTGAAGAGATAAAAAATGAACAAACAAACTAGCTTAGGTTCAAATTTTGAACGTACATATTTCTATGATCAGGGATTAGCAGGAATTTACCAAGTATTTATATAGTTTAAAGCATTTTTTGTACAGTTGGCATATTTCTTGCAAAGTATATCAATGATAAAAACCTTGAAACTATGAAAATAGAGTTCAAAAGTCCTGCGGTAATATGTCAAGCCCAAAAATCTAAGGAATTGGAAATTTTAAACCCACCAGCATCTAAAAAAGGCAATACTAAAGAAACCCAG